>VXOZ01000171.1 GCA_009839775.1 Chloroflexota bacterium
GTGGCACACCACACCGTCACTCCCGCGAAAGCGGGAGTCCATCTGATGCGGCCCCAGCAGTGCAGCGCGCTTTTGAGTCAATCCGATTGGCTAGGGTGTCGCAGCACGCGCCGGACGCGATTGTCATTGGCTATCTCCGCGCCGGTGACATCATCGAACCCAATCCCGATCACCTGTTGTACCGGGCCAAAGCCGAGGCGCTGGCGCTCACCGCGCTGTCTGAAGTCAAGGACCATTCCCTCGCAGCTCCCGTCCAGCTCCCCGTGCTCGGCGCGGACGGCCACGAATCACTGCTCGCGCCGGTTGAAGACCTGTTGCGCAATGATAAGGCCACGGCTCACGACCTAAAGATTGCCCGCAAGCTCGCCCACATCCTCACCGGCGGTGACGCCCCGGCCGGCACCATGGCTACCGAGGAAGACATTCTCGACCTGGAGCGCGAGGCGTTCGTAAGCCTGTGCGGGGAACCCTTGACGCAAGCCCGCATCGCTCACATCCTCCAGACCGGCAAACCCCTGCGCAATTAAGGGATTACTGCATCTCCCCAGTGGTCAACAACAGGGCAAGATGCCGCTATGCTTCCTCCGGCAACGTGCACGATCTCTACCGCAGCGTGGCCTCCAGCGACACCTGGAGCTTGAAGATGATGCGGTCGCGGATGGTGTTGACCTCGGCGTCGTTGAGGGTGCGGTCGGGAGCGCGGAAAGTGAGCGAATAGGCGAGACTGCGCTTGCCCTCCGGGACTTGTGGACCCTGGTAGACGTCGAAGAGGTCGATGCTCTCCAGCAGCTTGCCGCCGGCGGCGCGCACTTCATGCACAACGCGTTCGGCGGGAATCTCAGCATCGAGGACGATTGCCAGGTCTTGCACCACGGCCGGATGGCGTGAGGGCGCCGCGAACTCCGGCGTGGCGTTGGCCTGCGCCACCAGGTCGTGGAGATTGAGCACCAGAGCCAAGACCCGCTGGTCGATGTCGAAGCCGGCACTCACCTCGGCATTGATCTCGCCCACGATCCCCACCACCCGCTTTTCCTCGCCAGCGCGAACGGTCACTGCTGCCGCGCGATACGGGTGAAAGGTCGGATGCGCAACCGGCGCGATGCCGTATTCCGCAATGCCGAACCGCCGCAGGACGTGCTCCGCCACACCCTTGATCGTGTAGAAGGTGTTTTCGGAGCGTGCCCCCCACTGTTCGGTGCGGAATTCGCCCATCACGGCGGTGAGAATGCGGCGTTCCTCCGGCAGCTTCGCGCGGACGGGAAGAAAGACCGGCGCAATCTCGAAGAGATGCACGTCGCTCGTCTGGCGGCGCAGATTGTTTGCCAGGGTTTCCAGCAGGCCTGCCAGGGTCACCGTGCGCAACGCGCTGGCTTCAGAAGTAAAGGGGTTCTTGAGGTCAAGCGGAGAGACATGGAGCGGCAGCACCGTGTCAGCTACCCTGTGCGCCAGTTCGTCGTCAATCTCCGCCGCCACCCCTTTCGGCAGCAGCCGTGCCATGCGCGCCGCATTCGTCAGCGTGTAGGTGATCGCTTCCGCGAAGCCCGCGCCTACCAGGACTTGCTTGGTGCGGTCCGTCCAGGTACGCAGCGGATCAGGCGCCGCTTCCGGCAGAGGGCCGGCCGGCAACGTGGTGGGTATGTTGTCGTAGCCCACCATGCGGGCAACTTCCTCGACAAGGTCGGCCGAGCATGTGACGTCCAGCCGATGCAGCGGTACCGTAACCTGCAGCCGGTCGTTCTGCCTGCGATACGTGAAGCCCAAGGGCCGCAAGCTTTCGGCTGCCTGCGTCAGGGGAATCTCCATGCCGAGCAAGCGCGAGAGGTCCGCTTCCGAGAGTTCGATATCGGGAAGCTGCTGCGGGCGGACGTATGAATCGGCGGCGTGGCTGCGGGCGCGGCCGTTGGCGAGCTTGGCAATGAGTTCAATGGCACGGTCGCGGGCCATGGGGACCAACTCCGGCGGCACGCCTTGTTCGAAGCGCCGCGAAGCCTCGCTGGGAAGATTAAGCGCTTGCCGCGTGCGGCGGACGGACGTGGGATCGAAGCTTGCCGCTTCCAATAGGATAGTGGTGGTGCGTTCCGTCACTTCAGTGTCCAGGCCGCCCATGACACCCGCGAGCGCAATTGGACCCTTGGGGTCGGCGATCACCAGCATGCCGGCTTCCAGTGTGCGGTCTTCGCCGTCGAGCGTGGTGAGCTTCTCCCCAAGATGGGCGCGGCGGACGATGATCTGTCCGTCATCTACCTTGTCGTAATCGAAGGCGTGGAGCGGCTGGCCGAACTCCAACATGACGTAGTTGGTGATGTCCACGATGTTGTTGATGGGTCGCATGCCCGCCGCCTCCAGCCGTTCTTGCATCCAGCGCGGCGAGGGACCGATAGTGACTTCCGTTACCACGCCCGCGGCGTACCGGGCGCAGAGTTTCGGCTCCTTAATGTCCACGCGCACCACGGGCAACGCTGGTGTATCGATCCGTTGCGTTGCCGGTTGGCGCAGCCGTTCCCCCGTGAGCGCGGCGACTTCGCGCGCCACGTTGAGCATGGCGAGGCAATCGCTGCGGTTGGGTTTGAGGTCAAGCTCCAGGATCGTGTCGCCCATGTAGTCTTGCAACGGCGTGCCGAGCGGCGCGTCGGCATCGAGGATCAAGATGCCTTCGTGGTCATCGCCCAAGCCGAGCTCTCTCGCCGAGCACACCATGCCCTCGGATTTGACCCCCCGCAGCACCACCGGCTTGAGCTTGATGCGCTGCGGTGTATCGCTGTAGGCATCGTTGAGCTCGGCGCCGAGCAGCGCTACGGGCACCTTGTCGCCCACGGCGATATTCATGGCGCCGGTGACGAACGTGGGTTTGTCGTCCTGTCCGTAGTCAACGGTGACAAGCTGCAAGCGGTCGGCATTGGGATGGCGCTGCAAATCCGCTACTGCGCCGACAAAGGTGTTCTGCCAGAAGTCGCCGATTTCGATGACTTGCGCCACCTCGATGCCTGCCATCGTCAATCTATGCGCCAGCTCTGCTACCGGCAGCTTTACCGCCACATATTCTTCGAGCCAGCGGAGTGAAACTCGCATGCGATCAAGAACCTCCCGGGGAGCGTCCGCTCTAGAAGACGTTTGTCCCCGCGCCTACCGTAATTGGACTGTGGTGCGCCTCGTGCGCGGCGCCGAATACTCTGCATTCACTGTTGCTGTTGCACGTTGCCAAAGAGCGAGTGCTTTAGTCTCTGCTTCAATCCGGCCTTGGCAGCGCGTCTACTAAGATGCTGTATGACTTCAGCGGAACCGCTGGATGGCTTCAACGGAATTGTTGCATGACTTCAGCGAAACTGCTGAAGGAAGCGGATATCGTTGTTGTAGAAGTAGCGAATGTCATCGATGCCGTATTTCAGCATGGCGATGCGCTCCACGCCCATGCCGAACGCAAAGCCGGAATACTGCGCGGGGTCGTAGTTCACGGCCTCCAGCACGTTCGGATGCACCATGCCGCAGCCCAGGATTTCCAGCCAGCCAGTCTGCTTGCACACACGGCAGCCGTCACCGCCGCACACGTGGCAGCTTATGGATACCTCCGCGCCCGGTTCGACAAAGGGAAAGTACGAGCAATTGAACCGCACGCGGGTGTTCGGGCCGAAGAGTTCGTGAGCGAACGCCGTGAGCACCCCTTTCAGGTCGGCCATGCTCGTGCGTTCGTCCACGGCCAGCCCTTCCACCTGGTAGAAGATAGCCTCATGGCTGGCGTCGGTCGCCTCGTTGCGGTAGACCCGCCCCGGCGCCACGATGCGCACCGGCGGGGGCGTATTCTCCATGATGCGCACTTGCACCGGCGAGGTGTGGGTGCGCAGCAGCATGGAGCCGAAGTTCTTCGTGGGGTCGGCATCGACATAAAACGTGTCCCACATGTCCCGCGCGGGATGGTCGGTGGGAATGTTGAGCATGGCGAAGTTGTAGCGGTCCCATTCGACCTCGGGGCCCTCCATCACCTGAAACCCCATGCGCTCGAAGATGCCGAGAATCGCGTTGAGGACCTGCGTCGTGGGATGGAGCTGGCCCATGCGCACCGGGGCGCCGGGGAGCGTAACGTCTAACGCTTCCTCCCTTTGTTTCGCGGCGTGCACCCCGCGCTGGAGCGCCGCCTGCCGTGCCTCCATGGCCTCCGCCAGACGCCCTTTGACCATATTGGCCAGTTGGCCGACGCGGGGCCGTTCCTCTTTCGGCAGCCCGCCCAGGCCGCGCAGGAGTTGGGTCACCTTGCCGCTGCGGCCCAGATAGTCAGTGCGCCACTCGCTCAAGTCGGACTCCGAAGTGAATTGCTGCAGCCGGTCGTGCGCTTCACGTTCCAGCGCTTCGAGTTGCGCAACTATGTCCGCTG
>VXOZ01000094.1 GCA_009839775.1 Chloroflexota bacterium
CCCCCCCCCCCCCGTCCGCCCCCGCTCCTTTGCAAAACCTCCAGCGGCGCCGGGCCGCGGGCGAGCATCCGGGCGCGCGCCCCGGCGATGGGCATTCGAGGGGTGGGGAACGGGGATTACTCAGATAGAGTACGACATTGGAAAGCAGAAGTCAAGGTCGCGACGGTCAAGGGTCATGAAGGCTGGGGGTGAGGTGCATGGATCGGGACGGCGGGGCCGGCCAGGGTGGTGGGTCGAATTAGCGTAGGTGAGGGGAGATGCGAGCAACGACAGCAATGGCAACGTTGCTGGCAATGCCATCAGTGCATGCATTGATGGCATTGCCGACAACGATGGCAGGGATGTGGTTTGACAGGCTCACCAGAAACGCTGGTTGCGCCGGTAGGGGTGGTTGCCGTCGGGTCCCCGCCCCGGATCGGGTCCCCCGGATCGGGTCCGGGGCAGGCTGGGGCAGGCTCCTTCGACAGGCTCAGGACGGGGTCTGCGCGGGGATGACCTTAGAGGACGGGCGGTGGGCGTTTGGGAGGGATTGCAGGGCTTATACAGGCAGTGTACACTCGATAGAGGCAAGCGGCAGGTGGTTAGCGGTTAGTGGCTGGTGAGGAAGGCGTGGGCAGGGCGGGGTGGTTTAGCGGCCTGGGCGTGGTGGCGGCGATGCGGGGCTTAGGGCGGCGCGCAGGCCGGCGATGGGGCCGTCGGGCTCGGTGTGGGTGGAGGCGTGGGGACCGGCCGTGCCCTAGTCGATGCGGCGGATGGGGCCGACGGTGGTGTCGGTGAGGGGGTCGATGGCGAGGGCGTGGCGGTGGAGGGAGTGCCTGTCGTAGTCGGGTCTTCGTTCAGGTGGTGGAGGGAATATGCGAGGTGGATGGTGCTATGTGGCGTCTTTGAGCGACGAGGTTGGCGACGTGGATTTGACGCGTAGACGACTCATTTGAAGCAGCTGGCTTCGATGAAACATGGGGTAGGCAGCACGATCAGGCAGCGTGTCTGCCGCTAGACTCAGAGCAGACCACGGAACGGGACGCGAGCGAGCATGGTGCAGCAATCTGCTGAGGACTCGCTCCGGCTCGCTCGGGCGCACCTTGCACGGGTGCAGGCGGCATCGTGGGATCCGACGGACTGGGCAGATCTTTCGTCGTACGGTCTGTACTGCCTGGAAGCCTGCATTGTCGCTGCGGCGCTGCATCTCGGGCAGCCTCGTCCCAGAAGTCACTTCGCCAAGGCTGAGACAGCTGAGTCTCTGAGCTTGGAGCACGGCCTGCCTGACATCGGCGACCTGCTCATTGACCTGAACAACATGCGCAAACACCAGGCTTATGGAGACACACCTGCCCCAGTCGGGATGGACCCCGAGGACACCGCAAGCATGATCGAGACCTATGTCGACCTCGTGCAGGGGCTACTCGCCCAATGAAGCAACGGCTTGAGACGGAGCGACCTGCGCGCGAACTCCGAGAGTCGAACCAAGCGTTGAGCGCCGTGCGATCGTGGCCGAACAGCAAAGCGCGAGCCTGGACCATTGATGCGGTGGCCGTTGCCACGCAGGACGCGGCGATCCGGGCACTCGTCGCTTCCGGATCAGCCGTGCGTGACGTTGCGCAGAGCGATGATCTTGACCTCGTGCTGGTCTACCGCAAGAGCCGGCCGAGTCTCCTGAGGCCACCGATTGGTGTGGACCTTCAGCAACACGAAGCGGACGAGGTTCCGAAGAAGCTGGCGAAGGGGCACGACTTTCTTTCCTGGGCGGTTCGCTTCGGTCAGCCGCTGTTCGAGCGCGAGCAGTGGTGGTCGCGCCTGCGGGCCGACTGGAACGGCAGGCTGTCGCTTCCGTCCGCTACCGAAGCCCGCAAGCGGGCGCACCGAGCGCAACAGCTCCACCAGGAGATGCAGTCGCTCGGCGATCATGACGCCGCTACGGAGAATTACGTCTCAATGCTGACGCACCTCGCACGCGCAACATTGAGCGATGCGGGCGTCCTGCCGCGTTCGCGTCCGGAACTTGCGGATCAGCTGCGGCAGATTGGCGAGGCGCCGCTGGCTGACCGCCTGACGGAGGCGTTGGCGCAGAGATACAGCTAGGGACGCGAACTGGGGTCGGCCGTGCTCTGGCCGTTGCGGTGGTTGAGGCCGACGGTGCTGTTGTGGTGGGAGTCGATGGTGAGGGCGTCGCGGTGGAGGGGTTGCAGGTCGTGGTCGGGGGGCACGATTCAGTCGTTGGATGGGATAGGTGGGCTTGGATGGTGCTATGCCTCTCCTCTGCAACACCATGGCGATAAAGAGTCATTGCCCCTGGACTCACGATCGACACGGCCTGAGGCCTCAAACGAAAAACCTAGACAGAATGAAAGAACTTCGGGCGCTGGCGGTCCAGTGCCCGGCAGATCCTTAGACGCATCACCTCAGGCCCACGGCTGCAGGACCTGAGCGAGGTAAAACACTAGCCGCCTTCTGCTACCCAGATCGGTCTCATACGGAATTCACTATCTCTCCAATTCTCCGTTGAAGTCTCTCTCGCCGGGCCTCGTAGAATTCCAAAAAGTTGTTCATCTGCTGTGGTACTTCGCCCAAGAAGTACATTTCCCGACAATGCTGCCGCGCCTGTCTGTCTGGAAAACGTTCGATCAGCCAATCCGCCGGCATCTTGGCACGTTTTTCGACGTTGGGAATACCTTCAAGCAACTGTAAGTTTGCTATACGGTTGGCACAGTCGGCATAAGCATCATGCTCTTCGTCGGTTATCCCCGCTCTGCGCAGGCGAGCCTTCGTAAAGCGACTCTTCGGAAAGATGTGGTCGATATGGAATTGATGGGTCCGAAGGTCGATCGATGGCGACAACAGCGTCAGCAATGCAAAAACTCGTCGGTCACTGAAAGCCATGTCAGCCAGATCCTCAACTTCCTCCGCAGAAAAATCTAGACCCTTTCCTCGCTGAGCCATAACGTGTCGTAACTCAGTTGTCGGGAAATGCCCGTTCTTGCCGCTTCGGAGAACATCTCGAAGCGCAGTCAGCAACGTGTCAAGACCACTTCCCCAGATTCCCGAAGCCTTCAGAATGGAGCGTATGAGCCAGCCTCGAATGGCCTGACGGTCCTCTTGAAATCGGCTGTGAACATCGAAATCGGATGGAGCTCCTTGCTGGTAAATATAGTATGCGATTGGTAACAGAGAACTATTGGCCCGGACGCTGTTACTATCAAATCCGAAACCTACAACCAATTGGACTGTCTCCACTAAAGCCGCGCTGATCTTGGACCAGTTTCTTTCTAGTATGGCCATGTTCGCATGGGTGAAGTTTCGGACCTGAAACCCTACGCTCGCGATGTCGGTCAACATTAGTCCGGCTTTCAGAACAAAGTCCTTAGTTAGACCAAGTCCTGGTCCGATACGATTAAGATCATCGACCAACTGGTGAACTTCCTTGCGAGCATCCAGTTCCTCCCACTGCGATGTTGCAATACTGAGCAAGAGGTCAGAGTACGAAAGAACTGTACCTCCGCTATTGCGACGGATAAATATGTTGAGTACATGCTCTATATCCTGATTATTTTCCTCATAGTAGCAGACGGTCTGCTCACTATGCACTGCTTGATGCAATCGATCGAGCCTTTCAAAAGCAAGATTCAATTCCTCGTCGTCAAGCTTCCTCTCGATCAACCATCTGAGCATGGGTGGCCCGGAAGCCATTGCAAGAATGTCGGAGACTCGAAACCACAGCCGACCGTCTTCACGTCCGACTCTGGCCTCTTCAATGAATTCGAAAGCGTAGCGATTTCCCACTTCGTCTGGTTCTTGCGATGCCAGCAGATCCAATGCCAATACGCGTCGGGGGAACGCATCCGGGCTGCTCCACCACTTATAGGGTCGTTTGACCGCCATTGAACCGCGCAAGCCGATGTTGAATGCAGTCAGCCTTTGCTGACCGTCAAGCACGGCCGTGATCGGTATTCCCGGCATGATATGCGCTTCAGGACAATGAGGATTGTCTCGCTGGTGATAGTCGAGTACAAATCCATAGTATCGATACTCTGCTGAGTGTTCGGCATCGATCTGCCAGAACAAGAATTCGCCAAAAGGATAGCCTTGCAACAGACTATCGAACAGTGCACATATTTGATCGGGATTCCAAACAAACTCACGTTGGATCGCTGGGAGCACATACTCATTCTTTTCTATTCGTCGTAACGTCTCTCCAATCGTTCCTCCTGGGTGGTACATCACTTGTTTCTTTCCTGTTTCTACAACGGGACGAATGAGCGTGTGTGGCTATCAAACAAACCTCGCCTCAAGAATGCTCGTTCAGTCAATTCTTCCAATTCTACAGATGCATGCATCTAAAAATCTCCAACAAGGGACACGA
>VXOZ01000480.1 GCA_009839775.1 Chloroflexota bacterium
GTTCCTGGTCATCGACCAGGACCCGTACATCGTGGTAGCCGACGGCCAACTCTTCTGGATCGTTGACGCTTATACATTTACCGACCGCTACCCGTACTCACAGCCGTTGGCCGGAGCTTTCAACTACATTCGCAACAGCGTCAAGGCCACCGTAAACGCGTACGACGGCACTGTGCGGCTGTATGCGGTGGAGGAAGATGAGCCGATCCTGCAGGCGTATTCCCAGGCCTTCCCGGACCTCTTCCAGCCGCTGAGCGAGATGCCGCCGTCAATCCTGCAGCACATTCGCTATCCGGCGTTTCTCTTCCAGGTGCAGGTAGAGCTCTACTCGCTCTACCATATGCAGAAGGCGGACATCTTCTACAATCGCGAGGATGCCTTCTCGCGGCCGCGCGAACTTTACGGCGGTGTCCAGGTGCCGATGCGGCCCTACTACGTCATCATGCGGCTGCCTGATTTCCCGCGTGAAGAGTTCATCCTCATCATGCCCTACACGCCAATACAAAAGGACAACATGGTGGCGTGGTTGGCTGCTCGGTCCGATCCGGAGGGTTACGGCTCGCTCTTTGCCTTCAAGTTCCCGAAGGATAAGCTCGTCTTCGGCCCGATGCAGATCGAAGCGCGCGCCGACCAAGACACCACGATTTCCCAGCAATTCACGCTTTGGGGGCAAGGCGGATCACGGGTGCTGCGCGGCAACCTGCTGGTCGTGCCCATCGGCCAATCGAATCTCTATGTTGAGCCGATCTACCTGCAATCCGAGCAGGGCCAGTTGCCTGAACTCAAGCGCGTCATCATTGCCAATGGCTCAAACATCGTGATGGCGGAAAGCGTGTTGCAGGGTCTCCAGCAGTTGTTCGGAGAGGGGGTCAGTAGCATCTTCACGGGGACCACTGCGTCGACCGGAAGCGGCGGGACGCAGAGCGGCTCGTCGGGCACGACAACGGGCGTTACGCCCACGCCTGCGCCTGTGATCTTGCCGACGCCAACCACGGCGCCGCAGCCGACGGCGCAGCCACAGGTGACGCCGCAGGCAGGGACAACGCCAACGCCAAGCCAACTGACGCCACCGGCGGCAACGACGCCCGGCCCCGTCAATTCTGTTCAGGAATTGCTCGACGCGCTCAAGCGGCAAAACGACTTGATACAGCAGCAGCTTGAGCTGAACCAGCAACTCTTGGATGAGTTGCAAAACCAGATTACCGACGAGAATCAAGATGAGAGTGAGGAGTAACTCTTTTCGTCTTGATAGGCACTGGGTTAAGTGCAAAGCGCACATAAGGTTGGGCGGCTGCGACAGGTGAAAGTGATTCCACTTTGACTGGCGTCGTCGTGTGTACGTGTCCATTTAAGTCTCAATGTGGCAAACATTGCTCAAATGGGTGATGAGATCGGATTCGCGGTGACCAAAGCACGCATATACGTGACATACAAGCCGACCGTCCTTGACCCGCAAGGCAATGCTATCCAGACCGCGCTCCACCATCTTGGATTTGCAGACGTAGAATCCGTGCGCATGGGCAAGTATCTGGAAGTCGAACTGGGTACGGACGATACGGCTAAGGCTCAGGAGAAGGTGGAGGCCATGTGCCAACAGTTACTGGCCAACCCCGTGATCGAAAGCTACCGCTTCGACTTGGAGACGGTGCAGTGAGAATCGGCGTTGTGCAGTTTCCCGGCTCTAACTGTGACTATGACTGCCTCCATGTTGTCCGCTCTGTGCTTCAGGTCCAAGCGGACCTGATCTGGCACGAGGAGACGCAGGTCACAGGCTATGATGCGCTTGTGTTGCCGGGCGGCTTTTCCTATGGCGACTACTTGCGGTCGGGGTCCATCGCTCGCTTCTCCCCGGTCATGCGCGCGGTAACGGATTTTGCGGATGCCGGTGGACTTGTGCTTGGCATTTGCAACGGCTTTCAGATCCTCACCGAGGCGGGCCTCCTGCCGGGCGCGCTGCTCAGGAATAGCACGCTCGAGTTCCGTTGCGGTTGGGTGCACCTGCGCGTGGAAAGCGTGAAGTCTCCATTCATGGCAACCTATGAAACCGGCCAAGTAGTGCGAATGCCAATCGCCCACGGCGACGGCAGCTACGTGGCCGACCCGGCTGTGCTCAACCGCATGTGTGACAACGGCCAGATTCTGCTCCGCTACTGCGATGCTGAAGGAGATGTGTCGGCGGCCGCAAATCCGAATGGGTCCATCGAAAACATCGCCGGGATCTGCAATGAAAACGGCAATGTGTTCGCCTTGATGCCGCACCCCGAACGATGCGCCGAGCCGGAATTGGGCGGCGTGGACGGCTTAGGAATCTGGCAGGCGATGGTTCTGGCGCTCACGTCCGTGCCTTTGCGCGTGTGAGTTCGCTTGCCCGCCATGCCGACGCTTCATTCTTACGGATGCGCACGTCTCGTGCCTGTGTCTTGGTAATCTTAGCCGCAATTACACTTGGGCGCTTTGCTGGTTTCGTAGTTTCTCAGCGAGGGAAAGCGTGAGTCGAACAGACACTACCGTATCAGATACCGACTTGCGGGAAGTCTCGCTCACGCGCAGCGAATACGATCGCATCTGCGCCCAACTTGGCCGCGCTCCCAACCGCGTTGAGTTGGGCATGTTTGGCGCCATGTGGAGCGAGCACTGCGGCTACAAGAACTCGCGGCCGCTGCTGAAACTGCTGCCCACCGACGGCACGCACGTCCTCATTGGCGCAGGCGAGGAAAACGCCGGTGCGGTGGACATCGGCCACGGGCTCGCGGTGGTCTTCAAAGTCGAGAGCCACAACCATCCCAGCGCGGTAGAGCCGTTTCAGGGCGCGGCCACCGGGGTTGGCGGCATCGTGCGGGATATCTTTACCATGGGTGCGCGTCCCATCGCCTTGCTCAACTCGCTGCGTTTCGGCCCCTTGAGCGATGCGCGCAACCGCTACCTCTTTAATGGCGTCGTTGGCGGTATCAGCCACTATGGGAACTGTGTCGGCATTCCGGACGTGGGCGGTGAAGTGAATTTCGCGTCGTGCTATGCCGGCAATCCGCTCGTCAATGCCATGTGCGTCGGCATCATTCCGCAGGAGAAGCTCATCCGCGCGCGGGCGCGCGGCACTGGCAATACGTTGATGCTGGTGGGCGCGGCGACCGGCCGGGATGGGATTCACGGCGCGTCCTTCGCGTCTTTGGATGATCCCGAGCTCTCGCACCGCGGCGTGGTGCAGGTAGGCGATCCCTTCATGGAGAAGCTCCTCATCGAGGCGTGTCTCGAACTTGGTGAGACCGACTATCTGGTGGGTCTGCAGGACCTCGGCGCGGCGGGATTGACGAGTTCCTCTGTGGAAGCGGCGCACAAGGGTGAGAGCGGCGTCGACATTGACGTGAGTCGCGTGCCGTGCCGCGAGGAAGGGATGATCCCCTATGAGATCATGCTGAGTGAGAGCCAGGAGCGCATGCTCGCGATTGTGCGACAGGGCGCTGAGGAGCACGTGGAAGCGATCTTCTCGCGCTGGGGGCTGCACTCCACCGTTATCGGTCGTGTCACAAGCGACGGCATAGTGCGTGTGCGTAACGGCGAAGAGGTTGTAGCCGAGATTCCGGCGCACTTGCTGGCAGATGCGCCGACCTACACGAGGGAAGGTACTGAACCGGACTACTTACAGGAAACACACGCCTTCCAACAGGAATCCTTGCCCGAGCCACAGGACTACAATGACGTCTTTCTAAAGCTGCTCGCCAGTCCCAACATTGCCAGCAAGGAATGCGTCTACCAGCAGTATGACTACAGCGTCCAGGTCAACACGGTGCAGGGACCCGGCGGCGATGCGGCGGTGCTCCGCGTAAAGGGCACGCCGGCAGGGCTTGCCGTCACGATAGACGGCAATGGGCAGTACTGCTACTTGGACCCGTTTGCGGGGGGCGCCATTGCCGTGGTGGAGGCGGCGCGGAATCTCGCCTGTGTAGGCGCGGAACCGCTTGCCCTTACGAACTGCCTCAATTTCGGCAATCCGGAAAAGACCGACGTCTATTACCAGTTGGAGGGAGTGATACGCGGCATGGCCGCGGCGTGCGATGCGCTCGACGTGCCGGTGGTGAGCGGGAATGTCAGTTTGTATAACGAAACGCGCGGTCAGGCCATCTATCCTACGCCGATGGTCGGCATGCTTGGCAAGCTGGAGTCTCTCCAACCGAGCACGACCCTGGCTTTCCAGCGAGAGGGGGACGTCATCGCCTTGCTTGGTCCTCAGACCGATCATTGCGGTGGTAGCGAGTACGTGGCATACATTCACGGCAGAGTCATCGGC
>VXOZ01000379.1 GCA_009839775.1 Chloroflexota bacterium
GGGCGCCGGAGTCGGTGCTGAAGAATTGAAAGAAAGGCTCGCCATTCTTGATGACCTCCACCCGCGCAACCTCGGAAGATCCGGCCACGTCGCAGGCGATGTGCTTGACGGCGTCGGCACGTGGTAAACGCAAGGACTCACCCATGAACGCGCCGTTGATCGTGAAGCGCAGGATGGGTCTGCCACCGAGGGTGGCGTAACAGCGCCGCTGGCGGATAGCGTTGTAAATCGCCTCTCGCTCCAAGGCCGGCGCAAACACCGCCGTCAGACCCGGCAGGCGCTGGCGTTTCTCCTGGGCCGTGAACGAGCCCGGCCGCGCGATGTTCGTATCGGTCGCGCCCACGAAGCCAAAGCGCAAACCGCGCGCAAGTCCCTCCCGCACCGTGCCCCCGACACCCATAGGCAAAGTTGCGTACGGCGCGCCGAAGTATTCGCCATTGCCCTGTTTGGACGCAATCTCCACGCACGGCATGGTTTCCGCATCGAAGTACTCCCAGCGGAAGCCGCCCAAGGTGCCGCGTCCCAGTGGGAACGCGGTGTGGTGGGGCACGCCAAACCACTCCTGTTCCTTTAGCAGTTCTTTGAGATAGGCGGGCGACATAGCCGGATCGCGAAAGCTCGTGGGATAGACGAGCGGCGCATCCAAATGAGGAAAGAAGCCGTTGAGGTGTCCTGTTGTGTGTGCCCACTCAAATCCCAGCAGCGGCACGAACTGACCCGGCGCATCGAACCGCCGCGCTTGCTCTAGCCGCTCCTGCCACGAGCGCTCTACAAAATCCACAACCGTTTGACACTCCGGATAGCGCTGACGCCACCACGGGTGCAGCCACTCCCCGGCGCGCGTGTAGTGCTCCACATGCGCCACGAAGTCGAGGCGGGCTTCATCCCGGGCGTAGTGGTAGAGGTCTTCAATCTCGCCATACGCGTGCCCGTGGGAAGTGTGCGCGTGCAAGTCGCCCCAGAAGACGCGGTCAGAAGTGTTGTCTGCAGGTAGCACTTCTATTGGATTGCTATAACCTACGCTACCAATTTCAGGATGGCGCGCAATGAGACGAAGCCGTGCTGTGGGAAGCACGTTATCCGTTAGCACCGCGGTTGTCCGGCGCGCGGCGCGACCGCGCTCGCTCAGCACGGTCTCAGAAGGACACTCCACTCCGATCACCGGAGAGATTGCGGCGGGTTTGTGTAGAGGGGCAACCGTGTTGCCGTGGATGTCGGTAGCCTTGACGGCTAGAGTGATTTTCTCACGGCTCCCCGCTTGGCTGGGTGCCAAGAAATCGAGACTGTGCGGCGCGTCTGGCTGCAGATCCAGGTACGGCGGCTCTGCGACTACCTCTCGCGCACCTGAACCATCCTGGGGGACGTGAAGAATGCGAAACCAATGGCGCAATGCCGCTAGCGTCATGCGAACGCCCGGGCCACCGGAGCTCCGGTCGCCATAGGTGAGCACAATGTTGTCGCCTGAAAGTAGGCAGTCCTGAGCAATCAAGCGCACATGCTGCCCCGCTATTAGGCACATTACCCGACTGCCGGACTCCACTGCAGCGGTCGTATATCCGGCTTCCGCGGGCATAAGGTGTTGTAAAGCCGGCCAGGACTGCAGTCCCTTGGTTGCCGAATGCACTTCCAACACGTCACCCGGCCGCAGCCCTTCAGGCCCAAGGGTTAGCTGCAACGCCACGCACTGCCACGAACCTACCGTAGCCTGCGATGGTAGGCAGACTGCCGTGACTACCACGTTTGACTTCTGACGGCGCGCTTCCAAGATTACTGGGTTGAGTGGTGTCCACTCGTCTGTGTAGTAGTCTACTTTACCCATAGGCGTTCAATTGGAGGCAGCGCGAGACATTAACGAAACCCACGATTGGCGCTACACATTCTTCCGTCATGACGAGGCGGTGCAACCGCTCAAAAGAGGTGGGCGGTTACATGCCCAGGCTGCGGAGGAAGTCACTCGTAATCGCCTCGTGGAAGATGTGGCCGCCATCGTGAGACTCGCAGCGCACGTTGGGGCATGGGGCGAGGAAGTCGCAGCTATAGTGCTCTTGCGCTTCGAGGCCGTAGATGAGGGTCTCCTGCCTGCCGTAGGTGAAGAGAAACTGCGTAGGAGAGGCCGTGATCTTTTTTCGCACGTTCTCGTTGCTGTAGGCTTGGCCGATACCGGGAATGATGATTTGGTTGTGCCCCGACCAGTGGATGCGCTCCATGATGACCGAAAAGCCGGAGGCAATCACCGCGGCCGTGGGCCGCGACTGCAGCGAGGTCAGCAGCGCCGCGCCGCCGCCTTGAGAAAGCCCGGTAACGACCACGCTGTCATGTCGCTGCTGCAGCCACTTGGTGATGGCCATGGCGCTGACGATGTACGCCGCGGAATAAGAACACGCGTTGTTCAAATGCCAGTTCACGAAGAAGTTGACATCCACCTTGCCCTCGCCATTGTGGAACGCCAGGCAGTCTTCGTTGGGCTTGATGAACACGTAGTTTGTGATGCCGTCGCCCAGCGCGTCAAGGATGCCGTCGTGATAGCTCGCCGGATCTCTGCGGTAGATCGGCTCGGAGCAGTTGAGACCGCTGCCCGGGATGGTCAATGACGCGGGTTGAGCGGTGTCCGGTGCAGCGGGCGCGTAGGCGTGTCCGTAATACGTGGCGCCGCCCAGCGTGTACTCAACGTGCAAGAGATGGGTGTCGCCGCCGTCGAGCGTTAGCGTCTCCGCCGCTTCAATCTGCAGGTTGTCGTACGCCGTGAAGAAGTGCTCGACCGGCATAAGCAGCGTGGAATTCGCTTCGTAGATGCAATCAAGCGAGGTCAGTGCCGGATAGAGCATCTCGCTCTTGGTAATCGGATCGGAGAACGCGTGGCTGAAGATTTCCTGATCCGGCCCGGAATACGTGGCTTCGTTGGCGGCAGCGTTCATGGTAATGCGCTCTCACCCTTTCTTGACTGGAGGCCTTGAAGGTTCACCGTGGGAATGTCCAAACCGGCTTCCCACGCTGCGGCAATTGTAGCATTGTCTCCCGGATAGCGGAGGCAAAGAAAGTCAAGGCACGCTGCCGCGCCCGAGGGAATGTCTCAAAAACCGAATCTTCAACTTCCGGCGTCGGCCTAAGCGCTGTCGCTGCTGACGACGCGGCTACCCGACGCCCGGAATGGCGCCCTCTTGTTTCAGGAGGTCGGTGGTACGGTCCAGTGCCGCGGCGGCCTCGCGCACGTCTTCCTCGGTATGGGCGGTGGAGAGCATGCCGCCGTCGCCCATGAGGTCGACGCCGTTCACCTGCAAGCCGCGCCTCATCTTGCCGTAGAGCGCCGGATCAGCTTCACGCATGGAGACGAATGGCTGCGAGCGGTCGTCCGGAGATTGCTTTCGATGGGGGTTGTGGGAATTGTAGAGTGAGATGTGGAACATGGAGTACGTGCCATAGACGCAGCCGGAGAGGCCGTGGGCGTCCAGCACCTGGTTCATTTCGTCCCGCAGCATTGCGGCCAGATCGTTCACGTGGCGCGCCGGCCAGCCCTCGGCCACGATTGATAAGGCGGTAGTGCCCGCCGACGCCGAGAGTGGGTTGGCGTTAAACGTACCCTGGTGACGGACCTTCTTGCGGGAGTTCCAGCCTGGTTCATCGCGGTATTCCAGGTGAGCCAGGATGTCAGCCCGTCCGGCCACCGCGCCGCCGGGCAGACCGCCGGCGAGAATCTTCGCCAGGCTGGTCAGATCGGGGATGACGCCGGTTGCCGCCTGCGCCCCACCCGGGGAGCAGCGGAACCCCGTGATAACTTCGTCCATAATCATCAGCACGCCGTAGTCGAGCGTGAGCTTGCGCACAGCCGCGAGGAAGTCGGGGTCGAGCGGGTAAGAGGAGTAGCCGGCGCCGGTGGGCTCCAGGATGACGGCGGCAATATTGGGATCATTTTGCAAGACGGATTCAAGACGTTCAAGGTCATGCACCGGCAGCACGAGCATCGAGTCGGCGGTGCCTGCGGGGACACCGGCGGGCGGCGGCGCAGGCGGTTCATCCACCACCACATAGTCGTGCCAGCCGTGGAAGTGGTGCTCGAACTTGATGACTTTGCTCTTGCCGGTGTAGGCGCGCGCCAGCCGCAAGCACATCAGGGTGGCTTCGGTGCCGGAAGCCGTGAAGCGCACGCGTTCGGCGGAAGGAATGAGGCGCTGCACCAGGCGGCCCCATTCGATCTCACGTTCGTGCGCCGCGCCAAAGTGCGTGCTGTGCTGCATCTGCGAGCGCGAGGGGTGGGCGAAGCCGT
>VXOZ01000169.1 GCA_009839775.1 Chloroflexota bacterium
GGCGTGCGCGGTCGGATTGTCTTGGCTGCGCTCTTCGGTTTGGGCGCGGTCACCACCGGCGTAGCGCGCCTTTCCCTCTCCGGTACTGCCGTAGCGATGGTCTTCGAGCAGAAGCCCTTCATGGAAATTCTCCTGATTTTGCTCGGCGTGCTCGTGCTGCCCTTGCTGCGCATCGTCTTTACCATGGCACAGCAGTTCATCGCCCATGAAACCGCGGCCAAGATGAAAGTCAAGCTGCGCACTGCTCTCTACCGCCACTTGCTGCGGCTGGGTCCGGGTTTCACGCAGAAGCAACGCACCGGCGAGGTAGTCGTGAAGGCCGTCGACTCTGTTGAGCAGTTGGAGACGTTCTTCGGCCGCTATCTGCCGCAGCTCGTGGTAGCCGGTGTGGCGCCCGTGGGGATTCTTATCTTTATGACTATTCTCGACTGGCAGTCCGCCGTCATCTTCCTGGTATTCGCCGGGCTCACCTACGTGGCGCCGACGTTCTTCCGCCGGGCCACGTACCGTGCCAGCGGCGGGCGCTGGCAGGCCAACCGCAAGCTCAGCGCGGACTTCATCGATGCCATCCAGGGGCTCGCCACCTTGAAGATCTTCGGCCGCAGCACGGACTGGGGCCGCATGCTGGCCGACCGCGCACGCGCGCTCTCGACGTCCACCATGAAGGTGCTGGGCATTAACATCGCTTCCGGCGGCGTAAGCATGCTCTTCATGAGCCTCGGCGCCGCTCTGGTGCTCGCCTGGGGCGCGGTGCGGGTCGATCAAGGCACGCTTGATATAACCCCGCTCATGATTGTGCTTTTCTTAGGCGTGGAGATCTTTCGCCCACTACGCGAACTCAACCAGCTCTACCACACAGGTCTGCTTGGCACATCATCGGCCATTGGCATGTTCTCACTCCTCGATGAGGAACCGGAGGTCCTGGATGCCGCCGACCGTGCCGCTGCGGATGGCAGCGCGGCCACGACCGTCGTGAATGAAGCAACGCTGGAACCAAGCGTGGCATTTGAAGACATAACCTTCACCTACGAGCAGGGCGACCGTCCGGCGTTGGAAGACGTATCCTTCACCGTGCCGGCGGGCAGCACGCTCGGTATCGTGGGACCCTCCGGCGCGGGCAAGACGACGGTCACGAACCTGCTGTTGCGCTTCTTCGACCCCCAGTCGGGTCGCATTCTGCTCGGCGGTCACGATCTACGCGACATCCCGCTGGATGCCCTGCGACGGCAGGTCTCCATCGTTGCCCAGGATACGTATCTCTTCCACGGCACGGTGTTGGAGAATATCCGTCTGGCCCGCCCCGACGCTTCCGACGAAGAAGTGCTGGCCGCCGCACAAGCGGCGAACGCCCACGAATTCATTCCAAGACTCCTCTCCGGCTACCACACGATCATCGGCGAGCGCGGACAAAAACTCTCCGGCGGGCAGCGGCAGCGCCTGGCCATCGCGCGGGCCATTCTGAAAGACGCGCCCATCCTCATTCTCGACGAAGCTACCTCCCACGTGGATAGTGGCAACGAAGCGGTGATCCAAGAGGCGCTGGAGCGTCTCATGCAAAACCGCACGACGATTGTCATCGCTCATCGTCTCTCCACCGTGGCCGGGGCCGATCAAATCATCGTGCTGGACCAAGGCGCGTGCGTCGAGCGTGGGTCGCACGGCGAACTCATGGCGTATGACGGCGTGTATGCGCGTCTGGTAGCGGCGCAATCGCGGCAGCCGGTGGCCCCGGAAGGCGCTAACGCGACCGCAGCGCTTGGTTCCGTCGCGACAAATGGGAATACCGTACAGACCAACGCCATTGCCGGCCTTGATAGCACAGGCGGCAAGCGCAAGTCTGATGACGAGGCCAATAGCGACGGTCACTTCCTGCGCAGCGCCGGTCACGCGAAGCCCATCGAGCCGGTATCCATCGGCGCGTGGGAAACGAGCAGCCGCCTCATGCGGCTCATTCGCCCGGAGTGGCTGGAATTCGCCATCACCGTGGGCAGCGGCTTGGTGAAGGCGGGAGCCACCATCGCGCTTGGTGTTGCCAGCGCCATGCTCGCCGGCCGTGTGGCGACGGACGCGGGTTTGGGACCCATGATTCCCATCGTGCTCGCGCTGGCGGTGACGGTGGCGCTCTTTACGTGGATCGAGGCCTGGATCTCCCACGACATGGCCTACCGCATTCTGGCCGACATGCGCATCAAGCTCTTTGATACCTTGGACCGCCTCGCACCCGCCTATATGTACAGCCGCCGCAGCGGCGACCTCACCAGTGTGGTCACGTCGGACATCGAAACCGTCGAATCCTTCTTCGCCCATGCCGCCGGCCCGATCCTGGTCGCCATCATGGTGCCTTTGGTCGCCCTGGCCTTCTTGCTCAACATGTCGTGGCTGCTCGCATTATCGCTGGTGCCGTTCCTCATTTTGGTGGGCCTGAGTCCCCACTACATCGGACGGCACACCGACCGGCTGGGCAACCGGCTGCGCGCCGAGCTGGGCGAGGTCAACGCACACATGGCGGACAGCGTGCAAGGGCTGCGCGAGGTGGTGGTCTTCTCGCAGGACGGACGGCGCTTGCAGGAAATCCACGACAAGAGCGACGCGCTCACGGGACTGCAAGTGCGCTACGGTAAGCAACTCGGTTTCCAGCAAGGCGCCATCGAGGGCATCCAGGCGGTGGGCGCGCTAGTCGTCCTCATTCTGGGCGCGTATCTCGTCAATGAAGGGCTTATGGGGGCGGCGGCGTTGCCGGTAGCAACAATGCTTGCTTTGACCTGCTTCACGCCGGTGGCCGAAATCGCCCGCATTGTCAAGGAACTGGCAAACGCTTTCGGTTCCGGTCGCCGCGTCTTTGCCGTGCAGGACGAACCGGTGCCGGTAGAGGACGGAGATGCCGTCTCGCCCAATACTGCCGCAGTTCCCGCCGTGCAATTCGAAGACGTCTGGTTCAATTACGGTCCGGGAGAGCCCCAGGCGTTGAGCAGCGTTTCGTTTTCAGTAGATGCCGGCCAGACGGTCGCCTTGGTCGGGCCTTCCGGCGCGGGCAAGACCACCGTGGCGCACCTGCTCATGCGCTTCTGGGATCCGCAGCAAGGGCGGATTACGTTTGGCGGCCACGACCTGCGCGACTTCACGCTCGACGACCTGCGCAGCCGCATCTCTCTGGTGTCCCAAGACATCTATCTCTTCAACCTGAGCATCCGGGAGAACCTGCGCCTGGCGCGGCCTGACGCCACCGACGAGGAAATCGAGGAGGCGGCCAAGATGGCCAGTGCCCATGAATTCATCCAGACATTCCCGCGCGGCTACGATTCCGTCGTCGGCGAACGGGGCACGTCCATTTCCGGCGGTCAGCGGCAGCGGCTGGCGATTGCGCGCGCCCTGCTCAAGCAAGCGCCGATTCTCATCCTGGATGAAGCCACGTCCCACCTCGACACGGAGAACGAACGCGAGGTGCGGGCAGCCATCGCTGAATTGATGGAAGGCCGCACCACCCTGGTCATCGCGCACCGCCTATCGACCGTGCGCGACGCGGACAACATCATCGTTCTCGATGACGGGCGCGTCACGCAGCAAGGCACTCACGACGAACTGCTCGACTCCACCGGCACGTATGCTGAACTCGTCCGTGTCCAAGTGCAAATCTAGCGAACACAGACTGCGAGAAAGCTTAGCATCCGTTCATCCTGAGCTTGTCGCAGGATGATCAGTATCCGTTCGTCCTGAGCCCGTCGAAGGATGAACGGATACTTTATTCATACCTATAGGCAAGATTGGCGGATTCCATTTGCTCCGCATTGGCGGTTGCAGTGCCTCGGCAGAGCAACATATAATGTGAAAAGGTAGTCAAGGGCCTGCGTCCCTGCTTGGGAGTGACTTGAGTTTGCCCGCAGAGTAAAGTGCGCCTGCAGATAGAACTGCAGAATGCGTCTATCGAGCCGAGGTGGCGAAATGGAAGACGCATGGGACTTAAACTCCCAGGAGCTTTAACGCTCGTGCCGGTTCGACTCCGGTCCTCGGCACCACAAAAATAACCTTTCTGCTTCCGGCCAATGCCGGCTCGGCATAGAGTTCACCGAGCCGCGTTACGCGACCGGAGGCAAACCCAGAGGAAGGATGTGTCTACATGCGTCTCTACGAACTCGTCGTCATCTTCCACCCGGAGATCGACCCCGAAACCCTTGCGACTCTTTCCGGTCGCATCGTCTCCACCATCACCGACCACAACGGTGAGATCGTTGCCCGACAGACGTGGGGGCGGCAGCGACTC
>VXOZ01000446.1:0-1249 GCA_009839775.1 Chloroflexota bacterium
CGTCTCCTCTACTTGAAACAGCGGGTCAATCCTGGGCGCAACTCAAGCTGCAGACACAAGCAAGCTATCGCCCTAAGAGGATTGCATCAATCAAAAGCTCATAGTATGATCACAGAAACCTCACTCAGTTGGTGAAGAATGCTGCGGAGGGAGCGTATCCGCCTCACGATGCAACCAATAGACTAGGGCGAGCTATGAAGCGGTACTCAATCCTAATCGTCTTTGCACTGTTCCTCGTACTGCCGTCTTCATTTGAAGCTGTGGAGTGCGAGTTCGTGCTGGGCTTCAAGACGCTGCGCGATCTTATCGGTCACGAGATCGTCGGTGAGTGCTTGGAAAACGAGCACCACGGCGCCAATGGCGACGCCCTCCAGCAGACCACCGGCGGCCTGCTGGTCTGGCGCAAGGCTGATAACTGGACCGCCTTCACCGACGGCTACCGCACGTGGATCAACGGTCCCAACGGCCTGGTGCAGCGCCTCAACACCGAGCGCTTTTCATGGGAAGCCGACTACGCCCCCGGTGGCGGCATCGCAGCGCCGAAGTCTGCCACAACGCCAGCAACTATGGCCACGCCGGCTCCGAGGCCCGTAACCAATCCTGCTACGGCACCCACTCCCGATCCGGAAGCCCAAAGCAGAGCGGAACAGGCGATAGCTGCCTTGCCCTGGGTGCAGAACGGCTTAGGGGACGGTTTGGAAAAGCTCGCCTTCAATCTACTGAGCAAGTGGGCCGTGCAGTCTCCTGCCGTCTTTAGACAGTTGACCCAAATCCCTTGGATGAGATCCAACCAAATTTCTCTTCACCAGGTGAACGCACATCGGTTACTTCGACATATCGATTCAATGGTGCAAAGGGATGAGGCAACAGCGCTGCGGCTAATTCAAATGCCTTTCATGCAGCGTATCGAGTATGGTGCTGATGGAGCATGGCGTACGCTGCTTGACATTTTTGACTCTGATCGAGAAGGCTTTTACCGCCTCCTGTCTAGTCCTGAAATTGCGGACGGTATTCGGACCGATCAGTTTCCTGAGATTCCCCTCATCTATTTGCGGCCCCTCGATCCGCGTGCTGCTGCCGCGATTGGAGAAATGGCCTGTATTCATAGGGTGCCGTGGGGCTCCGATGATTTGCGGCGTCTCGCACAATTGTCACCGCCGGTTTTCTGGGCGTGGATATGTGTCTTATACACCTATACGAGCCCACGAGACGTAGAGGAATGGGGGTTTGGGGGTGTGGTGTGTTAAAA
>VXOZ01000446.1:1259-4233 GCA_009839775.1 Chloroflexota bacterium
CACATAATGGAAATTGCTGAAATCGATTCGAGGACAGCGCTCCGCATCGTTCAGATGCCATTCATGAAAACCTGGAATCATGGCAAGGACCATGCAGTAACAGAAATTGCAAGGGTTCTGGCCAAGGCAGATCTCTCGGCCTTGCAGGAGGTTTTGTCCCACCCTCGGCTGCAAGGTGGAATCACAGATAGTCTCATTACAACTTTTGCACTCTTAGTACTAGGCCGCACAGAGCCTGAGGCGGCGGCAGCGATTGAGCGCTTACCCTGGGTGCAAGACGGGGTTGACCGACCGAGGCGAGAAGATACTACGTACGGTCACGAGCCGCCAACAAAGTATGAACAGGAAGTCGTGCTAAACCTCAGTTACATTGCGGCAAATTCTCCCCACGCTCTCATGTCTTTGTTAGGTAAGCCGTGGATGCAAGACAGCGTTAGTGAAGAGGAGCACTTTCTCATTGCGAAAATCTATGAGCTGGTGGAATGGGACGCAGTCGCGGGTGGGCGGATCGTCGCAATGCCCTTTCTAGACACGCTAGAGCCCCGGGACAACTCCTTGCTCAACAGTCTGCTGGAGCTCAAGAGGTACAGGGCCGATCTGTTGCCTCACTTGCTTCGCCATGGGGACCTAATTGGCGGCATAGCAGACGAGAATAGGGTGACGGCAATTCTGGCAAGCCTGGAAATACTCTTTCCCGAATACGGTGCCCTCTTTCGTTCATCCGCTTGGATTGAAGATGGCGTGACAGACTTTGAGTTTGGTTCCATTCTGTCGCTTCACAGGCTGGCGATTGGCTCTCAAGACTTGATCCGCCTTCTGGCACTTAAGCCTTGGGTGCAGGATGGTCTTACCAGAGTCGAGACGTATGTGATCGCCCACCTCACGGGTGTAAATCCTACGCAAGCAGCGAACATCCTCGGCATGCCCTTCTTAGAACACATTCATGACGCTGACGCTGCGGCCGTAGGCTCACTGACGTACTTGAGCGGAACGGCCGGCAACTACTACCTACAGGAAGTCCTGCTTCATCCTACCCTCCGTGGCGGCATTACGGACGAACTGGCGCACGTGGTCGCAGTCTTGCACAACATGGGCGAATTTCGTCCGGACCTAGTGGTCGCGTTGCTGGACCCAGAACAGGTCAGGGTGGAGAGACGCACGGTCCGCTTACCCCTCGGAGGAGAGACGATTCTGGCGGTGGTCCGCATCGGACCCGGTTCGCAGAACACTATGGAATTGCTGGAACAGGCGGTGCGCTCGCATGAAGAATTCATGGGCGAGGCTTACCCAAAGAGATACCTGGGAACTCTCGCAGCGGACATTTCACCGGTGGGCGGCGTAGCCTATCCAAAGGGAACCATAACCATTGGAAGAGACAATGACTATCGTCTCATCGCTCACGAATCGGCCCATATGTACTGGGGGCCCTTTGTCGCTTGGATTGCGGAGGGGGCTGCGACTTTCCTGGAGGACGTTGCCGTGAACAGACGAGACGGGGTTCCTTTAACGCCCTATTACCGCGGTGAGTGTCCAAGCGCAGACTCTATCCAAGCCTATGAGCAGTTCTATGAACGAACAGGGACGCCGCCTGATGGGAATTGCCCATACAGCTTGGGATCGGGGCTGTTCAAAGACTTGTACTTCAGCCTTGGCGACGATGCATTTCGCCAGGGGTTCCGTCGTTTGTATCTCGCGACTCGAGATAGGAGCTATAGAGGGGAATGCGTTGGGCGGACAGCGGGCATTTGCTACGTTGGTGCTGCCTTTGTAAAGAATGCACCCCCGGAAGCCGCTGCAATTGCCGGTCCCATCATACATCGCTGGTACTATGGCTAAGTTTACGTGGTCAGTTTGTAAGACACTCTGAGCATAGATGGCACTTACATAGACTTGCAGCGGGAGAGACTGGAGAATCTTGTATGAAACGCCTCGCTCTCCCCATCGCTCTCGCCATGTGTATGCTGTTAACTACTCCTGTTTCGGCGACGGAGTGCCAGTTCGTGCTGGGCTTCAAGACGCTGCGCGATCTCATCGGTCACGAGATCGTCGGTGAGTGCTTGGAAAACGAGCACCACGGCGCCAATGGCGACGCCCTCCAGCAGACCACCGGCGGCCTGCTGGTCTGGCGCAAGGCTGATAACTGGACCGCCTTCACCGACGGCTACCGCACGTGGATCAACGGTCCCAACGGCCTGGTGCAGCGCCTCAACACCGAGCGCTTTTCATGGGAAGCCGACTACGCCCCCGGTGGCGGCATCGCAGCGCCGAAGTCTGCCACAACGCCAGCAACTATGGCCACGCCGGCTCCGAGGCCCGTAACCAATCCTGCTACGGCACCCACTCCCGATCCGGAAGCCCAAAGCAGAGCGGAACAGGCGATAGCTGCCTTGCCCTGGGTGCAGAACGGCTTAGGGGACGGTTTGGAAAAGCTCGCCTTCAATCTACTGAGCAAGTGGGCCGTGCAGTCTCCTGCCGTCTTTAGACAGTTGACCCAAATCCCTTGGATGAGATCCAACCAAATTTCTCTTCACCAGGTGAACGCACATCGGTTACTTCGACATATCGATTCAATGGTGCAAAGGGATGAGGCAACAGCGCTGCGGCTAATTCAAATGCCTTTCATGCAGCGTATCGAGTATGGTGCTGATGGAGCATGGCGTACGCTGCTTGACATTTTTGACTCTGATCGAGAAGGCTTTTACCGCCTCCTGTCTAGTCCTGAAATTGCGGACGGTATTCGGACCGATCAGTTTCCTGAGATTCCCCTCATCTATTTGCGGCCCCTCGATCCGCGTGCTGCTGCCGCGATTGGAGAAATGGCCTGTATTCATAGGGTGCCGTGGGGCTCCGATGATTTGCGGCGTCTCGCACAATTGTCACCGCCGGTTTTCTGGGCGTGGATATGTGTCTTATACACCTATACGAGCCCACGAGACGTAGAGGAATGGGGGTTTGGGGGTGTGGTGTGTTAAAA
>VXOZ01000045.1 GCA_009839775.1 Chloroflexota bacterium
CTCCGTAGCTGCGGAGAGCCGCTTGTTCCTCCGTAGAAACGCCGCCGACCAAGCCGCCGCCATCACAGCACAAATCGAAGAGAGACGCAGTCTTTCCCTGTACTTTCCGATAGTACTCGTCTTCAACTGCATCCATTTTCTCGATGTCCGAGAACTGTGTGGTCTCGCTTGCGACCATGCGCATAACCGTGCGCGCCAACATGCGCACTAAGGCGGGATCGCCCAACTCTGCCAGGACGTGGGAGCACTTGGCAAAGAGATAGTCACCCGAGAGCACGGCGAGCGTGTTGGACCATACAGAATTGGCCGTGGGCACGCCCCGCCGCACGTAGGCATGGTCTATGACGTCATCATGGATGAGCGTCGCGGCATGGAGAATCTCAATTGCGGCCGCAACGCGGACTGCGCGGGCATCTGCCGGCGAGTGGACTGATGCGGAGAGCAAAGTAAGCAGTGGCCGCAGCTTCTTGCCGCCAGCCGCCAATATATGGCGCACCAACTGCGAGAGCGCGGGATTGGGGGTCTCTTCCCATACCGACGACAAGTAATCGTCAACCTGGTCGAGTCCCCCAGTGACCGGCTCCGCTATCTTACCGATGAGAGTCACCGGGTGAGACGGCTGTACGGAGGGAGGTGATTCCGAAGAACGTCTGGGCATTCCTATCCGTGATCTCTTCTAGCTCTTCTGACGCAACACCTCGCCCTTGGGCCACGGCATTCAAAGTAAACCGAACGTAAGCGGGTTCGTTCCGCTTGCCACGGTGCGGCACCGGTGCGAGGTACGGGCAATCGGTCTCTAACATTAATCTATCCGATGGTACCATCTTTGCGACGTGATGCAACTGCGTCGCGGAACGATACGTTACCGGTCCCGCCAGGGAAATCATGCACCCGAGATCGATGAAAGCCGCCGCCTGCGCAGTGTCGCCGGAGAAGCAGTGCATGACTGCTTGTTGTGGGGGCATGGCTTGCTTTAGCGCGCGGTGAACATCGGCATAGGCCTCACGCATGTGAACGACCACTGGCAGATTGGCTTTCGTCGCGAGTGCAAGCTGCTTAGAAAAGGATTCTGCCTGCGCATCTTTGGAGGCGTAGTTGCGGTAGTAGTCTAAGCCGGTTTCCCCTATCGCTACGACCCTTGGGGCTTTGGCCAGTGTCTCCAATTCGCGCCAGGTTTCGGGGCTGCAGGCAGCGGCCTCATGCGGATGAATCCCGACAGTAGCCCAGCAATTGGAGAAACGCTCGGCGATGGCTACGGCCGCTCGGCTCGTGGGAATGTCCACTCCGACAACGATGATTGCACTTACGCCGGCCGACGCCGCGCGATTGATGACTGCCGGCAGGTCCTCGGCAAAGCGCGAAACGTTGATGTGGGCATGGGTATCCATCATGCGCGCAACAGCGGGAGCCGGTTACGTGCTTTCTGAGAATTCCGGCACTTCCAGGCGGGGAAAGAGCGGCTTGCCGGTGGTTACCGTGCGCTCTGGGGTGAGACCTCCCCACTCCAGGCCGTGCTGCCATACACCGGCAGCGAGCGGCGGCTCGCCGAGGCGATCCAAAATGGCATCGGCGGTCTGTGGAGTGTATGGGCCGAGCAGGAGGGCGAGGATGCGCACGGCCTCCGTTACGTTGTAAAGCACTGTGCCCAGGCGCTCCCGCTGATCCGGTGCTTTGGCAAGCTCCCAGGGCGCGTTCTCCTCGATGTACTGATTCGCCCGCGTGACAAGCGTCCAGATGCTATCGAGCGCCGCATCCAGGTCCCAGGACTCTAGCCCCTGCTCTGCTCCCGCGATTGCGCTCTGCGCCACATCTCGCAGCGAGGTGTCGAGCGCTGTCTCGCTGCCAGGGGCGGGTAGGGTGCCGTCAAAATAGCGCGCTAGCATGGAGGTCGTGCGATGCACGAGGTTGCCGAGGTCGTTCGCCAAATCGGCGTTGTAGCGGTTATAGAAGCTCTCCCACGAGAATATGCCGTCCTGGTCGAACGGAATTTCTCGCATCAGATAGAAGCGCACCGCGTCAGCCCCGAATTCGTCCACCATCTCAAAGGGATCTACATCGGTGCCACGGGACTTACTTATCTTCAAGCCCCGGAACATGATCCAGCCATGCGCCCAGACGGTCTTCGGCAGCGGCACGCCGGCTGACATGAGCATAGCGGGCCAGTACACACAGTGAAAGCGGATGATGTCTTTGCCGATCACGTGCGCATCCGCCGGCCAGTAGCGAGCAAACAAATCGTCGTCTTGCCCGAAGCCGACACCGGTGATGTAGTTGGTCAGCGCGTCGAACCAGACGTAGATGACCTGTTCTTCGTCGAAGGGGACGGGAATGCCCCAGGTCTTGTTAGCGCGGGAGATGCTGAAGTCCCGCAGTTCACCGCGCACCATGTTGACGACTTCGTTCCGGCGAAAGTCAGGCAGCACGGATTCAGGGTGTTCCTCATAAAATGCCAGCAACCGGTCCTGGTACTTGGACAAGGCAAAGAAGTAGTTCTCCTCCTCCGTCCACTCCGGTTCGGCATCGTGCACGGGGCACTTGCCTTCTACAAGATCGTCGTCGGAGTAGAAGGCCTCACACGGGAGGCAGTACCACCCGGCATAGGTCCCCTTGTAGATGTCCCCGGCGTCATAGCACTTCTGCAGCAAGAGCCGTGCCGCGTGCTTGTGATGTTCCTCGGTGGTGCGAATGAAGCCGTCGTGAGAGATGTTGAGTCGCTCCCAAAGATCCCGAAAGAACTCCGCCATCTCGTCGCAGTAGTCCTGCGGATCCTTGCCCTGGCTTCTGGCCTGCCGCTCGACGTTGAGGCTGTTCTCGTCCAGGCCCGTCAGGAAGAACGTATCGTAGCCCTTTAAGCGACGATAGCGCGCCTGTACGTCACTGCCAATGGTACAAAAGGCCGTGCCGATGTGGGGCTTTGCGTTGGGGTAATAGATGGGAGTTGTCAGATAGTAGGTACCCATGAATCCACGGCCAATGAGCAAATGAAGTGCTGAGAGATTCGGTATGATGGTTTCAGTCTCAACATCATACCATGCAGCTAAACAAGACCCAACTTGCTTTGTGCCTGCACGCTTTTTTCGCTGAGGAGCTTGGGATGAGAGTGACAAACGCTATGCGACCAGTGCATCCCGGAGAAATCCTGGGTGAAGAATTGCAAGAGCTCGGTCTGTCGGCCAAATCATTGGCCAAAGCGCTTGTGGTTCCAACTAACCGAATCACGGCTATTCTGAACGGTCAGCGAGGCATCACTGCCGACACAGCACTGCGCCTTTCGCGTTATTTTGGCACCGCGCCGCAACTCTGGCTGAGCCTCCAACAAGCCTATGAGTTGCGCATGGCAGAAATTGAATTAGGCGACGACATTGCGGCACGCATTCAGCCCCGGGATCTGGCAGGTAGTGTAGGGGCAGAGGCGATCGGAAGATAAAACATACGGCAGTGTGAATTTCCTAAGGAAAGTTCACCTGAATTGATGGCCGGCTTGTTGCATTAGACGACTCTTGCGCTGTGCGATCAGTTTGCGCTCGATTGTACAGAATTGTGTGCTCACGAGAGATTCCAGTGAGCGTAAGACATGAGACATCAGTACTTATGCTAGACTGCCAGACATA
The DNA here is from genome assembly GCA_009839775.1 of Chloroflexota bacterium. GTDB lineage: Bacteria > Chloroflexota > UBA11872 > VXOZ01 > VXOZ01 > VXOZ01. The sequence continues at coordinate 3,612 of VXOZ01000045.1, forward strand.
AAATGCTGCAATTATTTATTCATCGCTTTCGTGCGGTGAATTCTTAGAACTTGAGGAGGACGCACCGTGTCAATTGTTCGGACCCTGGTTGATGCCAAAGTGCCAATGCGGGACGGCGTGGCCCTATCGGCTGACATTTTCTTGCCACCGCAGGCAGAGCCGGCGCCAACGGTGCTCGTGCGCACACCATACGGCAACAACACAGACCTACACATTGAAAAAGGGCGTAAACTGGCGGGCCAAGGCTATGCCGCGGTGTTCCAGGACGTACGCGGACGGTGGGATTCGGACGGTACCTACTACCCGGTGAACAATGAAGCCGATGACGGTCACGACACGGTTGAATGGATTGCGGAGCAACCCTGGAGTACCGGCAAGATCGGCATGGCGGGTGGCTCTTACCTTGGCATTACGCAGTGGACGGCGGCGTGGCGCGGCAGTCCGCATCTAACCTGTATTGTGCCGCGCGTCGCCCCGTGCGACTTTTATGACTCACCGGGATACACAAATGGTGCCCTGCAGCTTGGAGTCCTCGCAACCTGGGGTTCACGGACACATGGCCGCACGGCCCAGAATATCGAATACGAGGACTGGGTACGCGTCTTTCGCACGCTGC
>VXOZ01000085.1 GCA_009839775.1 Chloroflexota bacterium
CTATTGGGAGGGCGAATATCCCAACGTCAAGGCGCGTTTCCTGCCCATGTTCTGCCAGCACTGCAATAACGCCCCCTGCGAGCCTGTGTGCCCGGTATACGCGACATACCACAACCAAGAGGGCCTGAACGTGCAGGTCTACAACCGCTGCATTGGTACGCGCTACTGCGCCAACAACTGCCCGTACCACGCGCGGTTCTTCAACTTTTGGGAACGCGATCTCGATGACACACACCGGGAGTACCTCAACCCCGAAGTCACCGTGCGCACCAAAGGCATCATGGAGAAGTGCACGTTCTGCGTGCAGCGCATTCGCAAGAGCGAATGGGAGCGCCGACAGGCAGACGAAGAGTTGCAAGATGGCGATGTGCAACCGGCATGCGTGCAGGCGTGCCCGACCGATACACTTGTATTCGGCAATCTGGAAGACGAGAATTCGCGGGTCGCACAGTTGGCAGAGAACAAGCGGCACTACCGCGTCATGGAAAACCTTGGCACTGATACCAATGTGATCTACTTGAAGAAGGTTGATCCACATGCAAGCGAGACAGCACCAGCACACGCTGGAACCGCTGCCGACTCCGGCGGAAATAGCGCGTGACATATTCAGCCGGGCATTAGGGAGCAGTGGCGCCTACAAGGCCACGCTGCTCATACTGTTCGTGCTGTTCGCCGGCGGCGTTGCCGGCTTTGCCATGCGGCTCGGTTCCGGCTTAGAAGACCGGGGGCCGTGGGGCTACTATGCCGCCGTGTTCGGCTTCCTCTTCACTGTGGGGCAGGCGGCGCCGATGGTGTCGTTCGTGCCGCGGCTGGCGCGCGCGCGTTGGCATGGCCCGCTGACTCGCGCCTCCCAGGTTGTAGCGGTAGCCGGGCTGCTCAACGTGCTGCTCTTCCTCCCGCTGCTATGGCTGGTGCCTTCCAACGCGGAACGCGTAACGGTCTGGTTCAACTGGCCGTGGGGCGCGCCGCACTTCTTCGACACGATCTTCGTTCTCATGCTCGTGGTCAATGGATTCGCGTTTCTGTGGGTACAGGCGATACCGGACCTGGCTGCTCTGCGCGTGCAAAGCGGCGGCACGCACCGCCTAGCACGGCTGCTCTCAGGGTCGTTCATCGGAACCCCCAAGCAGTGGAAGGTACAGAGAATTGGCCTAGCGGTACTGGGCGGCTGCTATGTGATGAACTTCATCTTCGTGCAGTCGTTAATCAGCCTCGATTATGTTATGACCCTCGTGCCCGGGTGGAAGAGCTCGATGTTCCCGGCGTTCTATAGCATCAACGGTCTGTTGGCCGCGACGGCAACGACCATCGTCGTCTTGGCACTGATCCGCCGGTTCTACGGTCTCCAGCGGTACATTACCGTCGACCAGTTCTGGAATATAGCCAAGATAATGCTCGCGCTCAACCTGGCGTGGGCCTACCACTGGTGGGCGGATTTCCTCACCACCTGGTACGGTCGTGTGCCCCGGGAAACAGTCGTCACGCTAGGGATACGGAGCTTTGGTGAAAACACCTGGTTATTCGTCATCGCGTTCATCTGCTGCTTTGTGTTGCCGCTGCTGATCCTGATGTGGAATCCGTGGCGCAAGAGCGTCGCCGGCCCCACGGTGGTTGCAGTGCTGTCGCTCATAGGTATTTTCATCCAACGTATTATCGACTACGTTCCCACCTATCTCGTTACGCAAGACCCACTGGATCACGAGCTACATGAGGCTATAGCAATCCCGTGGCCCGGTTTGCCGGACGTGCTCATCATTGTCGGCGGGCTGGCGGGAGCCATTTTCCTCGTCACGTGGGCGGTGAAGTCCTTGGGGCCGCTCTCGAACTGGGAAATGCAAGAGTGCATGCTTCTGCGCCGCAATGAGAAATTCCTAAACGCTGAGGTACCGTATGTCATCAAACCACAGTAAGACAATACGCTCGCTGCCACTGCAGTTTGGTACGGGGCGGATGAAGGAGTTGAGACCCAATGCATGAGCGCCCCCGGCTCACGCCTATCCAGATAAATCGTGACTTGCTGCGGTCTGTGCTAGAGACGCCGTTGGTGTTCTACGTGCTGCTACTGCTCTTGATGGGCTTGGTGGGTCTCGGTGTAATAGCAGCCACGTTGATGGTATCGTACGGCCTTGGCGTGACCGGGCTCAATCACCCGGTCTTTTGGGGCTTCTTCATCATCAACTTCGTGTTCTGGGTGGGTATCAGCCACGCGGGCACGATGATTTCGGCTATCCTGCGGCTTTCGGCGGCAGAGTGGCGCCGACCGGTGGTACGCGCCGCTGAGGTCATGACGGTGTTCTCCCTCTTGACCGCCGCGCTCTTTGTCGTGCTCCACACCGGGCGACCCTGGCGCACACTGTACTGGGCCTTCCCCTACGACTTCGTGCGGGGCATTTGGCCCGACGTACGGTCTCCGCTTGTTTGGGACCCAAGCGCGATTTTCACCTACTTGACGGGTAGTATTCTCTTTGTATACGCCGCCCTCATCCCCGACCTTGCGCTTGCCCGCGACCAGACGACTGGTTGGCGGCGGGCTGTCTACGGGGTGCTCTGTCTGGGTTGGCGCGGCAACGCACGGCAATGGAAGCTACTCAACGCTACCGGCCTGCTGCTCTCAGCGCTCATTTTGCCTGTCTTTGTGTCCGTCCACAGTATCGTGTCCTGGGACTTCGGCATGTCGCTGGTACCCGGGTGGCACGTGCATATCTTTGCGCCGTACTTTGTTGTCGGAGCCGTCCTTTCCGGTGTAGCCGCCGTGATCGCCTTGATGGCCGTGATGCGCTCCCTCTTCCGGCTTCATGACTACATCCGCCCCGAACACTTCGACATGATCGGCCGGCTGCTCATCGTGGTCGCGTTGGCCTGGGCGTACTTCTACTTCATAGACGTTATCTTCGCGCTCTTGAGCAATGAAGAAGCGGAATACCAGGTAATGAAGTTGCGGCTTTCGCCGCCGTACCTCTACTTATTCCTCTTAATGATCACGTGTAACGTCTTCCTGCCGGTTCCGATTTGGATGTTCAGAAAATTCCGTAGAAATATCGGCATCATGGTGTGGACGGCCATTGTGGTCAACATCGGCATGTGGCTGGAGCGTTTCTTGATCATTATTCCCACCTTGCAGCGGCGGCATCCCGATGCGTTCGCCTGGGGAGACTACTCTGCCAGCCTCGTTGAGATAACTTTGGTGATCTTCTCTTTCGCCAATGTCGCATTGCTACTGTTATTGTTCTCGAAGATTTTCCCTGTTATCCCAATCTGGGAGGAAAAAGAGGGTCATATCTGGAAGCGCGAATTCCGCATCGGCAAACTCCGTTTGCCCGCAATAGTGAGAGAATAGGGAGGCAACCATGCCCAGTGTGCTGGGACTATTTCAATCGGCAGACACCGCGGCCGCGGCCGCGGACCGCCTGCAGGCTTCGGGGTTCGGTCCGCCAGCCTATGAGGTGCTGACCGGCGCGCCCTACCCGGAAGGCGCTTTCGGCGAGGATTCGGGCGACCACCGCCTGTTCATCTTCCCACTTGGCGGAGCCATGATCGGTTTCGCCGTAGGACTGATGGTGACGGCCGGCACGCAACTGTCGTATCCGCTCGTTACGGCGGGAAAACCGATTCTCGGTATACCGCCGATGTTCATCATCATGTATGAAGGCACCATGCTCGGCGCGCTCATCTTCACCATTATGGGCGTGATCTTCGAATCCCGGCTGCCAAATCTCACCAATGATCTCTACGACTCGCGCATAACGGAAGGCTATGTCGGGTTGGTGGTGCGTTGCGATGACGACGCCCAAGCAGATACGGCTCAGACTACGCTTACGGAAGCCGGCGCTGAAGAAGTGAAACAACAGGGACGGAGCTAACCGGAATGCGAGACCGGCTGCATCCATATAGCCTGTTCCGCTCTTGGCGGGACCGATCACGCCCGCGCTGGGTGGTGCTCAGTCTTGTCTTGGGCACGTTGTGCGCCGGTCTTTTGACATCGTGTTATGGGTACCTTTGGGATGTCTTTCCGGAGATGCACTACCAGCAGTCCTACCGGCTCCAGGAACCCCCTCGGCGCATGCCTCCCGCCGATTCTGTGCCGGTGACCGGTAAGGCGCGTGAGTATAGTTTTGCTGATGCCGCGGAGCTAGCCAACCCTATCGCTGGCACGCCGGAACGGATCGAATCCGGCAACCAACTATTTCAGATCAACTGCAAACACTGTCACGGCGCAGAAGGCCG
>VXOZ01000354.1:0-465 GCA_009839775.1 Chloroflexota bacterium
CGTCAATACGGGTGCTGTCCCCCTGCACTACTTGCCTGAGGATGCCTGTCTCCATGCCGTCCACTGCCCATTCCACTTGCAGGCGCACGCCTCGGGGCAGGCTTGGATCCGGCGTGTCCGGCAGCGGCGGCTTTGGTGCCTCCACGTTCTTTTCAATGGCCGGCAGCATTTCGACCGTGCGGTTGAGATCATTGCCGCGCAGTGTAATCTTGAGCCCCATTGTGTGTTCGTCTACGTGGGCTTGGACCAGGATGGGATGGTCAGAGTCATTGACGAATTTTAGGTCGAGCCAGGGGCTATAGATGGTGGCGTCGAAACCGGGCGGGCTGCCGTCTAGCTCATAGTAGCTCACGCGATACGCATGCGGATGGCGTTCCGCTATCGGCAATCCCGCCCAGAACGCAGCCCGGAACACCGTGGTTGAAACTTCACAGCCGCCTCCGACAACGCCCCAGAAGGTCTTGT
>VXOZ01000354.1:475-4212 GCA_009839775.1 Chloroflexota bacterium
GCCTTGCGCGTGATCGGACCCAGCACCTCCAGGAAGGAAAAGGTCTCACCGGGTTGGATCACGTAGCCATGGAGCTTGGACGCAGCGGTGACGATATTGTGAACGCGCGAAGCGGATGAGCCGGTAAACTCCGAGGTTCCTTCGGCAATGACGTTCTCAAATCGCTGCTCCGCGTGGGCAGTATCGAATTCGATTGGCGCGGGGCGCTCATAGCTCAAGTGCGGCAGCTTTGCCTCAAACGGCAGCAGGTTGAATTCTTTCAAGAGGTCGCCGCCAAGGATGGTCGTGATGTCGCCTTTGCGCGCAATCCCGGGCACGTCCTCCGTCCAGTATTGAAGAGCGATGCGCTGAAAACGCTGAGTGATGAAAGGACCGAAGGCCTGCGGCTTTGACATGGGCAGACCGTACAGTCTGAGCGCAGCCTCTTCGCCGCCCGCGCCGAAGTAGTGCCGCTTGATGGCGTCGTTTGTGAGCCAGCCCAGACGCGTTTGCTTCGCTTTTGCGAAGTCTCCGTTGGAGCCGTCATCGACGATAGACAAGGGAATGCCGCGCGCGTACAGGAGGTCGTTCAGGCCGGCCCTCTCAAGAATCTCGAAAATGTTGCCAAGAAAGACTTGCCGCAACTGTGGATGGTACTGAAGCAGCGCGCCCTGCGTGACGAGATAGATAAAGCCATCCTCTTCATAGCGCCGTGAGGCCGGATAGCCAAGGGTGCGCACGCCGCCAAGCGCGCGAAACTCGCTATAGAACGCGGGTCCGCCGGGCTCATCCCAGATCAGGAATCCCTGATCGCCGCGACCGCCGAATCCGTTGGCTTGCCGATAGAAGTGCCCACCGCTGATTGCTTGGTCCATAGAATCAGCAGCGTGGAGGGGTATGGTGGAGGAAAGCAGACTGAGGATTGTACCTATAACGAGGGAGGTAGCCAGTCTGCCGAGGTTACGGCGCACGGGCATACGTCGTTGTTCCCGCTTGGCTGGAGTGAGCAAACTGCGTGTTCCAATGATACAGCACCGAGTTGGACGCTGTAAACTGCTGGACTATTGCTTGGCCGCAGAGACCGAAAGGAAGCCAATCTTTGGAGAGACCTTTTCCTTAGAAAAGTGACTGTCGCGGCTGTGCCCTACCTGGAGGCTTACTTTGCGAAACTCCAGAGCCGGAGGGCAGTACCGCCAAGAATCCATTCCAGGTCGGTCTGGCTGAAGAACGGCATCTCGTCACGGACGGCGGTGAGGCGCGGGAGATACCCGGCCTTATCGAGCAACATGGGCCAATCGGTGCCCCACATAAGTCTCTGCGGTCCCCAGGCATCCTTCGCCAAGCGGAAGAATGGGTGCGTATCGGTGAAAGGATAGGACGCGTTGCTGTAGTGCAGCATGCCCGAGACTTTCGCATAGGTGCGTGGGTAGTTTGCGAGATCCAGAAAGCGGCTGAAAACGGGATATGGCGGACGTTCCGCAACGTCAATGCGCCCCATGTGATCAAGAACAACGTCCACTTCAGGAAAGCGCTTGAGCATCTCTTCGACCATGGGCGCATGGGCTAAGTCCAGGAGCAAGCAGACTGGGATGCCCAGATCGGCGGCTTTCCGCCAAATGCGGTCGGTTTGTGTAGTAGTGAACCAACTCGCGCTGTCGGGCCGCACCGCGTGGAGCCGCACGCCGTGGAAGTTGTGCTCTCGCACCCAGTATTCAAGCTGCTCCGGCGCCTGCTCATCGAGAGGATTGACCAGACAAACGCCGGCAAGCTGCTGCGGATAGCGAGCGATGCTATCCGCGAGATAGCGGTTATCCCAGCCGTACGTGCTCGGCTGAACGAGCACCACGTGATCCACACCCGCTTTTCCTGTTTCCTCCAGCAGCATTTCTGCGGTCGCGTCGGTGGTTGGCACCGGCACATCGGGGAGCGTGGGGGCAAAGGGGTAATTCTCGTCTTGAGTCCAGATATGAACGTGAGATTCTACTATTGGCATAGTTGTGCTTTGCCTGAGTTCTCGACTCAGCCGATCATGGGTAACGCCACAGGACGTCCTTCCGCAGCCGAAATGTCGGCGGCAAAGCACGCTTCATGCGTATTGATTGAATCGAAGATGTCGGCGTAGGAGTCTTCGTCGTTGAGGATGCAGTCGACAATGTGGTCGATCTCGCCCTGGAACGGATGGTGGGCAACGTCTCCCGAGTCCGGTGGAACGGTCGGAATGTCCATGAATCCGGTTAAGCCGGGAAATGCTGTCGAATAGATCTGGTTATTGCGCGCCGATCCTTCATCACCCTGCAACGACATGTGGAAAACATACGGCATGTGAGCTTCCATAGTGGCCGTGACACGACCCACGACGCCGTCTTCCATTTGCAGCACCGCCGCGGTCGTGAGCGGGAAGTCAAAGCCCTTCTCTTCCAGGCGCACGGGCGTCGAGTAGGCGGAGACTGACTCGACGTTCTTGCCGGTCAGCCAGCGGATGCAGTCCATGGCATGGCTGCCGCCGGACAGCATGGCGCTGCCAACGTTCTTCTGATAACGTCCCCAGTGACCGGGCGGACGCAGGTAGCCCACTTCATGCATGTAGTCGGCTTCAGCATAGACAATGCGTCCAAAGTCGCCCGCCTCGCGCCGATGGTGGAGCGTCTGCACCAGCGGATTCCAGCGCAGGACAAAGCTCACCACGCTCTTGACGCCGGCTTTCCTTACGGCTGTCACCAATCTGTCGAGCTGCTCCACCGAAATCGCAATGGGCTTCTCAATCACGAGATGCTTGTTTGCTTCGGCTGCCAAAGCGCCTTGCTCGGCATGCGCGAAATTCGGCGTGCAGATGGAGACAATGTCTACGTCGGGATGGGCCAGCATCGCTTCATAGTCGGTGTAGGCTTTGGCGTCCAGCCCAAACTCGTCAATCGTCGCCTGCGCGCGGGCCATGTCCCGGCTGCAGACCGCGACCATACGCGTATGCGGATTGTTGTTGAAGGCGCGAATGTGCTCGCTGGCTACCCACCCGGGGCCAACCAAGCCAACTCCCATTACGTCTGCCATACCGTATCCTCCTCTTGTAAATAGGCGCTCTCACTGGCGCCCCGCTTGTCACGAAGAGTCTTGTGCCTTATTTCTGGCCTGTCGTCTCAGTTGAGCGTGGACTAACTGCTCTTTTTCTTGGAGCGGCGCATAGGTGCGCAGCCTAACGCAACTCCAGCGACGGCGAGTACGGCTGCCAAAAGGCCTCGTGCCGTTGTTGCGCTTGGCGCTAGAGTACGCTACCAAACAAGCGAATGCAAACGGTATCCGGCTTAGGAGTCGCGTGCCAAGACAAAATCTGCCACGGCGTGCAGGAGCTGCCGGTAGGGCTCTCGATGCACGTGTGCCAGGCTGCTGTGCGCTTGGTTAATGTACGTCTGTGCCAGCGAACGAGCGTACGCTACTCCGCCTAAGTCTTGCAACAGGCGCGTCGTGCTTGCGACGTGTGTGTCATGGGCGCTCCGGTTGCCGAGGGCAGCGAAGATCTCCCCGCGTTGGGTAGGAGAAGCATTACGCAGTGCCTCCATGACAATCAGAGTGCGTTTGCCCTCCCTTATGTCCGCGCCAACCGGCTTGCCTGTGGCTGCTGAGTCTCCAATGATGCCAAGCACGTCATCCTGCAGTTGGAAGGCTATCCCGCAGTTGCGGGCGAAAGCCGCCAGCGCCGCGACCGCAGGATCGTCCGGCCGCCAGGCGTCCAGGCCGATGCAAGCGCCGGCGGTTGCGGCAAA
>VXOZ01000133.1 GCA_009839775.1 Chloroflexota bacterium
GAGCAGCGTCGAAGGGTGAACGGCGGAAGCGATTGACAGGTTTCGACACTCCTCCCTCCGTTCATGCTTCGTCAGGGGGTTCGCGCAGCCCTCAGCACGAACGGAGAGGTCCGGCGTTCATTTTCAATCCCTTGTGCGGCCTAGGCAAGGCCATGTGATTACCATGAAAATAGCACGACAGGCTCCGTCATCCCCGCGCTCCTTCCGTCATTCCCGCGCACGCGGGAATCCATCTTCCCTTGCCCCCAGGCTCTCACTTTCGGGGAAGTAGCGGAGCGCAAAAGCAACGCCTGCTTCGCAGGCTCAGGCCCGGCCTTCCGCAGCTTTCTCTGCCGCCAGTTGCACTTTCTGCCAGTCGTAGTCAACGACAGGGTAGAACTTCTCCGGGTGCTTGAGACGCCAAATCTGCTTGCGGATGACAAAGTTGTCCGGTTCGATCTCTAGGGCGCGCGCCCAGGCGTCCAGCGCTTCACTCGTTTGTCCGAGTTGATGCAGAGCGGTGCCGAGACCGAAGGCGGCATTGGCGGATTCGCTATTGAGATCCAATGCTCGCGCGAAAGCCTCCGCCGCCCGCGCATTCTCGCCCTCTTGCAGGCAGGCCTCTGCCAAGGCAAGCTGTATGTCCGCATCGTCGCCGTTTGCCGCCGCTTGCTCCAGCAGCACTTCGACCTCAAACGACTGCTGGGCCACGGTCGGTGCGGGCGGCACGTCGCCCGACGGCGTCGCCAGCAGCGTCTCGAGCTGTTGCACCACATCCTCGCGGTCTATGCTGAAGCCGGTAAAGAGCTGAAAGCGGATGATGCCTGCTTCGTCCACGTATACGCCGTTCGGCACTGCCGAAAAATCGTACAAGCGAAAGAGTAGACCACTGGCATCGAGAAAGGTCGGAAACGTCACGCCGCTTTGCTCCACGAACGCCCGCGGCTGCTCCACGCCGCCGCCGTCCATGGCCACGGAGAGCATCTGGAAGTTGTCAGCTGCGTGCTTCTCCGCGAATTGTTGCCAACCTGGCAACTGAGCGCGGCAGCCTCACCACGACGCCCACATGTACAGCAGGACGCGCTTGCCCCGAAACTCGCTCCACGTCCAGCGCTTGCCGTACACGTCCGGCAGGCTGAAATCGGGCGCTACTGTGCCCACCTCGGGTCGCTCCAGTGTTACGCTCACGATAGTAACCCCTCTGTTTCAGTGTGACTGCGCCTTAACGTGACTGTGCAAATCCAATGTGCGCCTTCTCGTCCTTGGCCGGGATTGCTTGGCGCAGTTGGCAAACCGGCGCTCATTGGACCGATCTTATCCAGCGTTAGCCCCATGCTATACAGCAAACTGGAGCAAGGCAAGTAGTGTGAGTGTACGCGTTTAGTCGGCTTGATCGCTTGAATGAGCGCCAAGACACCAGCGAGTGGGTTTGGCCGGCGGGCAACTCAGATTCAATTCAGGAACCTCGGATACGATCAGTGTATAGAGACGAACGTGTGCGTGAAATCGAGAGGGGACAATGGTAGTCAAGCGGAGTCTGGCAGTGGCGCTGATAGTTGTTCTCTTGCTTGGATCAGGGGTGTTCTTCTTGCGGTCGTTTATCTTTGGCTCGCTATTTGGCAGCGCGTACGAAGAGCCCGCGCATGAAGTCGTCTTGAAAGACGGCAGCATCGAGATTCGCAGATATGAATCCTATGTGCTCGCGGAGGTCACACTGGCCGGGTCGTTCGACCGGGCGACGAATGGTTCCTTTGGGCCGTTGTTCCGCTACATTTCGGGGGCAAACCGCAGCCGGGAAAACGTCAAGATGACGACGCCGGTGCTCGTTGAGCCAACTGGTTCATCCCCTGCGGAAACGCTGGCGATGACGGTGCCGGTATTGGTCGAACCGCGACCGTCAAGCGGGGATGCGACTGGCCGGAGGTTGGCCGGGGAGGATATCGACGCTTGGACGATGGCATTTGTGCTGCCCGCAGGCTATACGGCCGAGACGGCGCCGCTTCCCATCAACGAGAGCGTGTCCATTCGCCAGATTGAGGAGCACGAGGTCGCCAGCATTCGCTTCAGCGGCAGGCTCTCCAACGAGAGCGCGGAGCGACAAAGGGCCCAATTGGCCGACTGGTTGCAGGCAAAGGGTCTTGAGCACCAGGGCGACTGGAGAATTGCGACCTATGATCCACCGTTCACCATTCCTTGGTTTCGCCGCAATGAGGTGCTGGTAACCTTGCGCTAGGCAGACGGGGGGCTGCTGTAGCGTGCCGGTCACCGTACTCCCTAACTATTGTCCCGACATGGGCGCCGTGCTATACTCCGCTGCATAAGTAGGGCAAGTAGCTCAGCCGGTTAGAGCGCCACGTTGACATCGTGGAGGTCGGAGGTTCGAGTCCTCTCTTGCCCACCAACGTGGACAGAATTGAGAGCCTTCTTGCTGAAGTTCAGATTGGGGCCTGGCTTGGCCGTGCTCGACAAGCATTCCCCACTTCCACTTGGGGTCGTGAAAGCATGGCTTACAAACCGAACCCTTACGCACCCTCCCTTGAACGACTCCATGTTGTCCTTTGGCACTTCATGTTTCGGGCCGGCGCAGACCCAGAGTAGCAGCCGGAAGACGTGACACAGTTCCTGTCTGCAATGCTGGGTTTGACTCTCAGTTCGGTGCGGGACCTGGCACCCATTATCCTCGTCATAGCGTTCTTCCAGGTAGTGGTGCTTCGCCAGCCTTTCCCCGATTTGCTGAGCGTGCTCATTGGGCTCCTCTGCGTGATAGCTGGGCTGACCCTCTTCATCCAGGGGCTGGAAAGCGGCCTTTTCCCCTTGGGAGAGGCACTCGCGCAGGGATTCGCACAGAAGGGCAGTGCTACCATCCTGTTAGCCTTCGGCTTCTGCCTCGGTTTCGGTACGACGATAGCCGAACCAGCCCTGATCGCCGTTGCCGCCGAAGCCGCCGCCGTCGCTGCTGAAGCCGGCGCCATTGTAAATGATGATGGCGCGCGCGCCACCTACGCATTTGAACTGCGCATGGTCGTGGCCGTATCTGTTGGCGCCGCCATCGTGCTGGGCATACTGCGCATCCTCAAGGGCTGGCCGATCCACTGGCTCATCATCGGGGGATACGTGCTGGTGACCACCCTGACAGTCTTCGCCCCAGCAGAGATCGTCGGCGTGGCCTACGACTCCGGTGGTGTGACTACCAGCACCATAACGGTACCGCTTGTGACGGCGCTCGGCGTCGGGCTCGCCACGTCCATCCGCGGACGCAACCCCATGATCGATGGCTTCGGTCTCATCGCCTTCGCCAGCCTCACGCCAATGATCTGCGTCCTCGCCTATGGGATGGTGGCCTAGTGACCGACTTTCCCCAAACCTTCGCCGATGCCTTGCTCTCCACCGTCCTAGACGTCGCGCCCATTGTCGCCATCCTACTGTTGTTTCAACTCGTCTTTCTGCGTCGCAAGCCGCCCAACCCGCGCCGGATAGCTGCGGGATCCGTCCTCGTCCTGGTGGGACTTGCACTGTTCCTCATAGGCTTGGAGAATGCGCTCTTCCCGATCGGCAGGACGATGGCGAGCCAGCTCACCGCCCCTGAGACTTTGGGAGCGGAGAGGCTGGCTGACGGCATCGACTGGCACGACTACCTGCTGCTCTACGCCTTTGCCGCTGCCATCGGCTTCGCGACGACCGTGGCCGAGCCTTCCCTCGTTGCCGTGGCGATAAAGGCACGCGACGCATCGGGCGGAGCCGTTCACGCCTGGGGGCTCAGGATTGCCGTGGCCGTCGGCGTTGCCGTGGGCGTCGCGCTGGGTTGTTTCCGCATCGTCACCGGCACTCCCTTGCCCTGGTACATCATCGGTTCCTACATCGTTGTGATGTTGTTCACATTCAAGTCCAGCCGGACCATAGTGCCCCTCGCCTACGACAGCGGCGGTGTCACCACTTCGACGGTGACGGTACCCGTGGTCGCGGCCATTGGGCTGGGCCTCGCCGCGAGCGTTCCCGGAAGGAGCCCATTGATTGACGGGTTCGGACTCATCGCTTTTGCCAGCGTCTTCCCAATTATGTCCGTGCTGGGATACTCTATTGCTGCGTCCTGGCTGGCCCGCAGGCGGAAATCCAAACTTCCCAAGGAGGCTTGAGCTGTGAAACTAAAGCTGATCGTGGCCTTGGTGAGCGACGAAAAGACCGATGTTGTCGTAGAAGCGGCGCGCGCGGGGGGCGCGACTGGCGATACGATT
>VXOZ01000291.1 GCA_009839775.1 Chloroflexota bacterium
GTCGCCGATCCGGTACGTCAGGTTGTCGATCCGCAGCATGGCCGGGGTGTACACCTCGTGCGGAGAATTACAACGCTCGGGCCCGACGCGCCCTTGCACCTTGGAGCAGCCACCGTCGGGGCCGGCTGCGGGCGCGAGAGACGCCGTCGCCAACCGCACCCTTGTTCCACGCGACCGCAGCCCGGAAGGTCGTTCGCGGGTGACGGCGTCCTTGCAACTCCGCGTTACCAGCAAGGTGGCACCTGAACCGCCATGTAAGTCATCGCGAGCAAATTGGGTTTTGGCGGCGTCGCGGCTATTTCGTGAACGCTTCGCAGGTGGACGAGGACGGGGACTCGCATCGTCGGCCAGCCGCCAACCGACCAACACCAATGGAGCCCCTACATCCTTGATGCGATGGTCCGCACGAGACACCCGGGATAACGATCGCTGCATTGCTGCGGGAAATCCGCTCTCTCGCATCACGCGGTCGCCGACGGCTTTGCGGAAACCCCGTCGACCGGCTTCGCTACCGCATATGATGAAAACTCGAATCCAGTACTCGAGTTTTCGCGTTTCCAGAGCAACATTGTTCAGTGGCTCACGAAATGTCCAGATCGTGGTGCGATCTTCACGACGGCAGTTGGCATGGAGGCGCGGGCATTCTTGGCGCGGATGTCGGGGGTGCAGTATCTGGTTGGCAGCCCTCGCCCGACTGGCGCTATGGCCCCGAAACGGAATTGGGGCGTAGCGATTTCAGATACTCCACCAGGCAGTGAATCTCTGTCGAGGGGTTGTATTCATTTGTATTTGTTGCATCGCGTAGCGCCTTCTGCGCATTTCCAATTGCAGTATCCAGCTTGGATTGTAGCGCGGCGAAGACTCCCTCGCCGGCTTTTGTGTAGCTCGGATAATGTTTCTTGAGTTTGCTCACGCAATTTGCAGCTGGGCTCTTCTTTCCAGCGCGTGTATACGGAGACCGCTCCAACGCGAAATGAAGTAGGAGCCAATACTCGAAGCATGGCCAAGATCGCGCCAACTGGAAACCATGTTGCGCTGCGTCCCTGCTGGCGGTATCAAATGATTCGTGTTCATCTCTATCAAATACACAAAATATGCGATCATAGCCATCCTCTGTTCTCTGTTCTGTTTCTTGTCTTTCTTTTGCTTTGTCCACGACTGTTTGGGGGTCCACACCCACTCCGGCAATTTTGACATTGGCCGCAGTCAACCGGTAAATTCGTATCAAGTCTCGAAAGTAGGTAGGCTCTGTTTTCTTGCCTTCACAAACAATAAGCACGCGAGCTCTTGTGTCTCTTTGTGCTCGGCGCCTTGAGCGACTGCCTCGCGGTCTCGGCCTAGCCATAGTCTGATTGTTGCTTGGTGCCAAGTAGCGCTATTGCAACACTGGCACGGCACCGTAACGTCCAGACAGGTAAGCCTTCTCCAAATTTTCGTGGCGTTTCCGCGGTCGGAAATCGGTTAGAGGCGTAAGGGTCGATTCTTGTCGAACGTTCCGCTCGCATAACCACACTTGATCTCTGCGAAACACTTCTTGGTTAAGTATTGAGGTATCGTGTGTAGTGAAAATTAACTGCGCACTATTTGTGTTCTTGTTAGGATCGTGAAACAAATCAATCAAGAATCTCAACAAATTGGGGTGGAGACTATCGTGCAATTCATCTATAGCAAGCACATACCCGTTCTTCAATGTGTCGATCCACGGACCAGACAGAGAAAACAACCTCTGCGTCCCTAATGATTCTGCCCCAAATTCCAGCTTGGAAGGAGGCCAGTAACCCGTGTCGTGAATCGTCGATATCTCCTGCCACTTGCCAGCTTGGCTCCTTATGAAGTCTTCCTTAAGTTCTTGAGACATCGTATCAGGTAGCATATCCGGAGTAATGTCCTTTTCGATAATCTTGATGTCGGAAATCGCTATGTCTGCAGTATTCATGAAATTCAATATTTCAGACTTTTGGTCACTGTGGCAGCACTTGATCGAAAAGGAATTGGAAAATCCGCCTGCCGGGAAAGCTCGAAACGCATTTTGAAACCATTGATATATTGGCATTAGTTGCGCACTGTTTAGCGCCGCCGCGGTCGAAAGAAAGAGCGCATTAGCACGAGTGGCTCGCCTCCAAACATCCTTGTCCCCAGAGAGTTTAGAACCCAATTTCCAAGTCTCTTTGTCACGAGTAAACCAGGTTTGAGGCCGGCCACGCGGCCAAGCGAAGAGCCATTCCTTAACTATCCGCTGTTCCGTAGCGGCGAAGCCATATTGATAACGAACCTGATCAACGACAAAGATTATCTCCAATATGGTCGGCTTACCCGCACAACCAGGATCGAAACGAAACGGTTCTACCGGGAGCACTTCGATTTCTTGGTTCGACTTTACAACCATTTCCCGCATGAGACCCAATGCGATTAAGAAATTTGACTTCCCTGCCGCATTCGCGCCGTAGATGACAGCAGATCGAAGCAAACGCGATTCTTCGCCTCGGAGATCTGAGCGCACCAAATGCGTATCCTCGTGCTCCTTCGAGGCGCTTGCCACAAGGCTTAGCCGCGCTTCCTCCCTAAAGGACATGAAATTTTCCACCGAAAATTCAATCAGCACGGCACCAATCTCCTTTTTGGGATGCTTTTTCGCGGGAATTGGTCGAATTTCGCCTTTAGATGGTTCAGTATAGCGCCCTTGTCAACAGGCGTACCTTGGAGGGTTGAACTTTCCCGGCCACTGGCCTCCCGGAGAGCACGATTCAAAATCCAGCTTAGTCAAGATATTACAGCTTTGTCGAGGAGTTCGGCTCGTCCGAGGGCCGGAACAGGAGCCGGATGACAGCCAGTCGCAGCAACGCAAGGCACTAGCGATGGAACACTTGCAATCCTTGGCTGCTGTCAGTTGTCGGTTGTCTGTCGGTTGTCGCATGCACGCTCGGCCAGCCCGGTGCACGAGCGACGGGCGTCGCGCACCTTCGGGTCTGCGAGATGTGACGACCGGATCCGATAGGATGCGTGCGATGCTGACGGCTTCTGCCACCGCGAGCCAAGCAATCTTGCCATTTCCCGCCGAAGTACGGTTGAGGCAGCACGTGATCTGCACGAGGGCATGGCGGCACCCGGTCCGGATGCCCATGTGGTTCAGCGTGGCCCCAATGGCCGTGTTATGCCAGCGCCCTACCATTCTGCCAATCACCCGGATCGCGTCGTCGGACGTGCGGACACGGTGGTAGCAGACTGGTAGAAACGCCATCATTCCTCGGCAAGATGGGCGAGGAGGCGACGTATGCGACGGCCGAAGTGGAACACTTCGAGGTCTTGCGCTACGATAGCACTAACTGCTTCCGACAGATCTTCGCCGCTCTCGACATCATCCCAAGAACACGGCAGTCTCGCCGCGATTTATCCGATGACCCTTTACCCAACGACAGGCGGTCCGCAAGGGATCGACTGGTCTTCCGTCCCGGTGGCAATTTTCCGCTCCCGCGCGAAGCAGGAATGCGCCCACATGGCTACTGCAACGAGGCGTGGGATGACGACCGATGCACCACTGCAGGAATGACTCCCAATACTCGAGGGACCCGACCTCTGCTTGAGGCACCCAGGGCATCGGTTGCCCAAATTTGTGAGGCCGGGAGAGGCAGCCCGAACGATGCACCTACTGGATTCCATTTGCGGCTTCACCAGAAGCATCTAACCGAGTGATAGTCGCGGATACAGAGGCGTCGCAAAACGATAACGTCCAGCGCGTTCAGGAGGATTCCTGTACTGCCGCGAACCTCCGCAACATCGCCATCATCGCGCATGTCGACCATGGCAAGACGACCCTTGTCGACAGCTTGCTGCGCCAAGGTGGCGCCGTGCGGGCAAACCAGCCCATGCGAGAGCGTGCTCTGGACAGCGGCGAGCTCGAACGCGAGCGCGGCATCACGATCCTGGCGAAGTGCACAGCGATCGACTGGCGCGGCGTGCGTATCAACATCGTCGACACCCCCGGCCACGCGGACTTCGGCGGCGAGGTGGAACGCGTGCTCAGCATGGTCGACGGCGTGCTCGTCCTGGTGGATGCAGCCGAGGGCCCAATGCCGCAGACCAAGTTTGTCGTGGACAAGGCGCTACGGCTCGGCCTGCGGCCGATCGTTGCGATCAGCAAGTTGGATCGCGCGGACGCCCGGCCCGAGGCCGTGCACGAAGCGGTCTTCGACCTGTT
>VXOZ01000339.1 GCA_009839775.1 Chloroflexota bacterium
GTGCGGGCTAACTATCCATGCAGATCACTAAAGAAAACGCTATTCAAACTATTGCCCAAAACCGGCAGAAAATTGCTGAACTCGGCGTTGCCGCCATTGGTCTGATTGGCTCGGTAGCACGAGAAGAAGCTCACGACGCCAGCGATCTGGACGTGATTATAGACTTGCCTCCAGAACATCAAACTCTGCGGGAGTATTTTGCCATTATTGACTACCTGGAGGCACAGTTCGGCGGCCACGTAGACGTCCTTATGCTAGACACGCTGCGGCCGAGGTTTCGGCAAGCCATCGAGCGTGACATCGTCTGGATAGACCTCGGCGGATGAAAAGACAACGATGCGCAATCCACTACTCCGGAGACTCATCCATTGCAGTGCGGCACCTGCCGAGCCTGGGAAGTTTGATGAAACGAGACCCGAATGTACTACGACAGCACACGTTCGTACCGTTGCTCCAGGTAGATGTCTAAGTGGCCACGCCGACATCCCATAGCGAACACCCCGCCGAGCGGGACGCGCTCGTAGTACTCTACGCAGCCACGGATGGCGCGAACTGGAAGTCGAACCGCAATTGGCTCAGTGACGTGCCCATCGGCAGGTGGCCCGGCGTCACCACCGACGAACATGGCCGCGTCACGCACATACATCTGAATGACAACCGGTTGCGTGGGGATATTCCACCAGTAGTAGGAGAGTTCGCGAACCTGAGAGAGTTATACCTTTCGCAGAACCAGTTGACTGGGGAATTGCCGCGAGAACTGGGCAAGCTCACAAATCTGCGACATCTGGTCCTCTTTCAAAATCTATTGACCGGAGCGATACCGCGAGATCTCGCCAATCTCAAGCACCTGGAACGATTAGTCCTCTACGACAACCGGTTAAGTGGCGAGATACCGATCACGTTGGGAAACCTTGCCAATCTGAAGCGGCTGTACCTTGGCCGAAACCAGTTCAGCGGGTGTATTCCCGCCGCCCTGCGCCAGGTGCCGGAAAACGACTTAGCCAAGCTGGGCTTGATGTTCTCAGCCGGTTCAACCTGCGAAAGTCCAAACCCGTAGACACTAGCGCGGCACGATTAAGGGTGCCGAAAAGAAATCAGGAGTCCTTCATGCCATACCAACTCTTCTGGGGCGACATTCACAACCACTGCGGGATCAGCTACGGGCACGGCAGTTTGGAGCGGGCGCTGACGCTGGCGCGGCAGCAGCTTGATTTTGCCTCCGTCACCGGCCATGCTTTTTGGCCGGACATCCCCACCGACCGTGAGACATTCGGCGCCATCATCGACTACCACCAGGAGGGGTTCGCCAAGCTACACAGGGATTGGGACACGGTGCAGGATACCTTTGCGTCGTTTGACGATGGCACGAGCTTCATACCGTTTCTCAGCTACGAGTGGCATTCCCGCGCTTACGGCGACCACCACGTGCTTTACAAAGGTACTCACGGGCCGCTATTGGGTGGGGATACGTTGGAGGAGTTGCGGCAGAGCTTGATCGATACCGGTCAGCCGTTCATTCTCGAACCCCATCATATCGGCTATCCGCTCGGTGGGCGCGGTATCAACTGGGACGCCTACGACCCGAAGCATTCACCCATCGTCGAGACCTACTCCATGCACGGCTGTTCTGAGAGCGATGAAGCGCCGTATCCCATGCTCAACACCATGGGACCCCGCGACCACAACAGCACCATCCAGGCGGGACTTGAGCGCGGGCACCGCTTTGGCATTGTGGCCTCCACCGACCAGCACTCCGGCTATCCGGGCTCGTACGGCGACGGCCGGCTGGCGGTCTATGCCACGGATCTCTCCCGCGATGCCATCTGGGACGCCCTTTGGAACCGCCGCACCTATGCCGCTACCGGCGACAAGATGGCGGTAGGCTTTCACATTAATGAAGCTATGTTGGGTGGCGAGACCCACGGCAGCCGGCGGCAGATCAGCCTTAGTGCCGAGGGGTCCGACTTCTGGGACACGATAGAGATCATTAAGAATAGTAAGGTCTGGCGGCGCTGGGCGCCGCTGCCGAGCTACACCCTGCCGGACATGCACCGCCGCTTGCGGGCCAAAATACACATCGAGTGGGGCTGGTCCGCGGTGGACCAGGACGCCGCTTGGGAGATGGCGGTACGTGTAAACGACGGCGAAATCCTGGACTGCGAAACGTGCTTCCGCGGCGATCCGGTGCTGCGCCACGAGCAAGTGGAGGGCGTGGCTGAAACCATCCCCCACGCCGTGGTTGAACAGTCAGCGCAACACATAGCGTGGCGCTCGGTAACGCGCGGCAACGTGACCACCCGCCATCCGACCACGCAGGGGTTGATTCTCCATCTGGAAATGCCGGTCGGCGCAACCCTAACCCTGACTGCCAACGGCTACACGGCGGAATACACCTTGGCAGACCTGCTCACCGGTACCCGCGGCCACCTTACCGACGGCTTTCGCAGTCCCGCCGTGCGCATCCACCGTGCCGTGCCCGCGCAGGACTACACCTTTGCCGCCACCGTCGTGGACACCGCGCCGGAACGCGAGACCGATTACTATTACGCGCGCCTTGCCACCCGCAACGGCCAACTCGCCTGGACGACGCCGGTCTGGGTCACGAGCTAGCCAAAGTACATCGCAGCGTATCGAGGCACGGCGCCGCCCGAAACTGAAGCGTGTAGCAGCGCTCTCTCAGGTTAGTCTCATAATCATGTGCTTCAATCCTGCTATTATCCTTTTCCCTTCAGGGATTCGTTCCCGACGCGCGCTTTAGATGTGGAGTCGCGGCAGACTCACGGGGGCAAGCGGCGTTGGCGGATCCTGCGGGGTGGTGCTCACAGATATAAGGGGGTCGCACCATGATTCAACCAGAGAACTTGCTGAATTTGCCGCAAGGGGCAAGTCAGCCACAGTTTTCGCCGGACGATTCACGCATTGCCTACGTCGAAAACGGCGACGTTTGGGTCACCACTGTGGCCGCGGGGGGTGCGGCCGTCAGGGTCGGTCCCGGCGCCAATCCGCAGTGGCATCCCGACGGCTGGCTGTCGTACCTGCGCGAGACCGACGGCATGACGCGCGTGTGGCGTTATGACCACCTGGCAGAAGAGCAGCCGACTTCAGTTTCTCCTGAGGACCTTTCGGTAGGATCCTACGCCTGGTCGCCGGATGGGCTTACCCTTGCCGTGTTGGAAGGGCGGGCCATGCAACGCCCACAGGTCGCCAAACCCGGCGCCATCTGGCTGCTGGACGCCGCAACCGGAGAGACCCGGCGGCGGATCGATCCGCCGCCTAAACGGCAACTCCTGCTGGGCGGGCCCGCCTGGTCGCCGGATAGCCAACAGATTGCCTGGAGTGCAGCCGTTGTCGTCGAGGGCCGGCGGGCGGAGAACCGCGAGATTCGGGTGCTATCTGTGGCAGATGGGACCATCCAGACCGTGCTGCCGGTGGGCGCCTGTCAAGCCTCCTTGCCTTTCTGGCGGCCCGACGGCGAGGCGCTGGCCTTTGCCGCCACACCACACCCCTATGGCTATCACGCGCTCTACAGCCTCGCTACCTGGAACCTGCGCGACGCCAGCCTGCGCTACCGCACGCACGACCCGTTCATGCTGCCGCGGAGCGGCAATGCGCCGGTGTGGTCGCCCGATGGGAAGTCTATCTACGTGGCTGGGAACAACGGCAATATCGCACGTCAGCTCTTCGCGGTTTCTCTGCAGAATGGCGCGCTAACCCAGCTAACTCACGGCACAAGCAACCACAGCGCGCCGGTGCTTTCTTCCAATGGGCGCTGGCTCGCGTGTGTGGAGGAGGCACCGGACCGTCTGACCGAAATCCGCCTCGTCGCTACCGACGGCACAGAAGTTCGCCGGCTAACCAATGCAAACCGGCAACTCGATGAAATTGCGGGCGTAGATCGGCTTGAGACAGAAGTGGTGCATTGGCGCTCGCTCGACGGCCTGGAAATCGAAGGCTTGCTGCTCTATCCGCCCGGCTTCGGTCCCGATCGTCCGCCGCCGTCGCCGCTGCCGACTATCGTCTATCCGCACGGTGGACCCATCTACAGCACTCCCCGGAGGCTGCTCGGCGACGATCCGCTCCACTTTACCGGCCAGCGCTTTCTTGTTGCCCACGGCTACCTCGGCTTCTTGCCCGACTACCGATCCAGCGGCGTCTACGGCTGGGATGCGTATCAGCAAATGCTGAGTACCGGAC
>VXOZ01000080.1 GCA_009839775.1 Chloroflexota bacterium
CCAATTGGGATTAGCCGAAAAGTTACGGGGCATTCAGCTGGGCGACACCTGGTCGGCGTGCTACTTTGATATAATTTTCCTAGCAAACATTTTTTGATCCATGCCCCTACGCCACATAACCATATGCCGAGCACAAGCTGTTATAATGGGAGAAACTAGCCAGCAGGCATTTAAAAAACAAAAGGGGTCGGGGAAATGAGAGTTTTGGATCTGTTTTCCGGTTGTGGCGGCTTGTCATACGGCCTGTCGCAGGCTGGATTGAATATAGTAGCCGGTGTTGACGACTGGGAAGACGCTCTTCTCACTTTTAAGCACAACCACCCAAATTCGGTTGTTGTGACAATGGATCTTTCCAATTGTGATCCCTCCAAAATAGAGAAGACGGCTGGTGGCCATTTCGACATTATAGTCGGAGGGCCACCCTGTCAGGGCTTTTCTATTTCAGGAAAAAGAGATCCCAATGACTCCAGAAACGGATTATATCTAGGCTTTGTCAGGGCTGTGGAGCACTTCAGGCCCAAAATTTTTCTCATGGAGAATGTTCCTAACCTGCTATCGATGGACGGGGGAAGGTTTAAGGATGAGATAGTTAAAGACTTTGAAAAACTCGGGTATGAAATAAAGCTGGAAATATTGACGGCATCCGATTACGGAGTCCCCCAGAACAGACGCAGAGTGATTATGGTCGGCATGTTGGGCAAGAACACATTTTCCTTTCCACCGCCGGCTCTGTTCAGCAGTAAAATCACCACCGCGGAAGCTATTGGGGATTTGCCTGAAATGAGTGTGGATGACGGCTCACAGAACAAGAGGAGGGCGTCAAATGCATACCAAAGAATGATGCGAGCACTTACAAACGAAATATACAACCATGAGACTACCGATCATAACGCAAAGACAGTAGAGACTATAGCTTTGGTGCCGGACGGTGGCAACTATAAGAACTTACCTCGGAACCTACAAAGCACCCGAAAGGTCAATATTGCATGGACTAGATATAGCAGCAACAAGCCTAGCCATACAATTGATACTGGGCACAGGCATCATTTTCACTACAAGTACAATAGGGTGCCTACGGTCAGAGAATCCGCAAGATTGCAGTCATTTCCGGATCACTTTATTTTTTTCGGCTCTAAGACAAGCCAGTACAGGCAAGTGGGCAATGCCGTACCGCCAATCATGGCAGAGAAGATAGGCAAGGAATTGGTAAGAGCCTTCGAGACCTCAATTTATCAAATCCCCGATGATTTCTACTTGAGGATTCACCACAGTCGGCCACGATTCAAGAACGATCTGGAAAATGTTCTCCTTTATATGGCTTCCGAAATAGCCAAGCTGCGAGAAGAAGACAGGGACTTGTTTGCGCAAAAACTCAACGCTGCTATTAAGCTATATCCGGGCAATGCGTCCAAAACCGAAAAAACTATTAACAATTGGCGAACAGAGATAGCTTCTTTGCTGGGACTGGTCGAATTTCAAGGGCAAAAGGCGAAACCAGGACAAATGGCAAAATTTCTCGCGTCCAAACAAGACCTGATTGAATTTTTCCGGCACTTCCTTTTCAAGTTCCAGTATCCGGGAGGGCATCTTAAACCCCGTGAGTCTGCTTTGCTAATTAATGCAAAAGTGCGTTTCAAGCCAGCCAAATACCTCATACGGGTGATGCTGGAGGGCGTACAGGCTTCAGATAACGGCAAGTTTGGCCTGTCTAAGGCGGAAGCAACTCACTGCATTTTCAATGACCTGAGAGTGACGAGGGAGAACAGGACCCCAGAGGAGACTCTGCAAATCATATTAAAGAATCGAAAAGACGGTTTCGGCTATGACAATTCCGGAGACACAATACGCTATGCAGGGGATATTCTCGATTACATGAGGTTGGCTGACTTAGTTCGTTATCGCCCCAACGGGGTTTTCTATCTGAATACAAGCCAGATATCGGTTTTAGATGCTTTCATAAAGAACGACGAGTATTTCCAGCCGTATAAAAAGCTTTATTCGAAGAGGGGGGTTACAGCGTCCGACATCTCCAAGACGCAGGACTCATGGTTCCAGTATGTAAACAGCAAGCTGGACACTTCCGCATTCGACGCGGACGCCTTGACGATACTTGAGGAAATCGCAGAGGAAAAAGAGGATAAAGCAGAGTTTATTACCGAAATGATTAAGCGTATCAGGGTCCTGAGCAGCCAAGGCAGGAAGGTCAGGACCAGAGATATCGGCCATGTCGGCGAGGCTATAGTGGTGCAGCACGAAAAAACGCGGCTTGCGCGGATGGATCGCGAAGAGTTGGTGAAAAACGTGCGCAAGATACCGGATCATCTAGCCTCGGGGTTTGATATTCTTTCCTTTGAAGGCGCCGGCGAATTAAAAAGAACTATAGAGGTCAAGACTACGATTAGTAAGGGTAAACTAAACACCGACAGGTTTCACATGACACCCAGTGAGTGGGGCGCAGCGCAAACTTTCGGGGATGCGTACTACGTGTACAGATTGATGGTTTCAAGCAAGGATATTGTCTTGTTTATAATTAAGAACCCCGTAAGGCAATACAGAGACGCTAAAATTGAAATGAGCCTGAGAGACGGAGCGGATATAACATACAGCGAGGAAGCCGGAGCATACGAGGCCGTTTTAGCATGAAGGAAATATTGCGTGTGGTATCGCTATTTGCGGGTATAGGGGGCATGGATCTCGGCTCTGAAGGCGGCTTCAGCTTTCTTGATAGTAGATATCGGAAGCTGCCAGCGCGGGTTGTGTACGCTATGGATATCGACGAAGCCGCATGCGACATTTATAACGCCAATTTTTCTACCGCGTGCCACATACAAGACATCCTAGATTTGGATAGCCATGATGTGCCGGATCATGACATCCTGACGGGGGGGTTCCCGTGTCAAGCTTTCTCTATAATCGCGCAGAATCCCAAAAGGCTTGGTTATAAAGATGACAGGGGCAAGTTGTTCTTTGAGATGTGCAGAATCCTGCGCGACAAGCAGCCTCTCGCTTTTATTGCGGAAAACGTAAAGGGACTGCTCTCTGCGAACAACGGCGAGGCTTTTCCCCTGGTTATTGATCATTTCGAAGATGCTGGTTATCACGTCACCCATGGTGTTCTCAATGCATCTCATTTTGGTGTCCCGCAAAAGAGGGAGCGCGTCTTTATAGTCGGATTTAAAGACAAGAGCAACCTGGCAGCATTTAGATTTCCCGACCCCACAACGCAAAACAAACCCGTTGTATTACGTAAGGTTGTGATGCCGGAAGAAACCGTGGAGGCACAATACTATTTCAGCGACAATGCCATAAAAGGCTTGATGCGCACAAAAAACAAGAAATCCATGAATAAAGGTCGTATACAGGACATGGATCAGCCATGCAATACTGTGGCCGCCCACTTGGCGAAGGTTAGTTTGAACAGTACAGACCCTGTCTTGTGCGAAAACGGCAGATACAGGAGATTTACCCCCCGAGAAGTGGCGCGCATACAGTCCTTCCCCGAAAGTTTTGAATTATCAGGTACGAGAGGCGCAGTTTATAGGGGCTTGGGCAATGCTGTTCCGCCCGTTGTGATGTGGCACCTCATGTCAGGCGTGCTGTCAGCGTTGGGAAAGAAAGCGTCCCCAAACAGACAAAAAACTATAGCAAAGAAATCAGGGCTCGCTCTTGAGATATCCTAGATTGATTTACATCTTGAACAGATTTTGAGAGTTCTTATGGCAGATATATTCAGCAAGGCGCAAAGAAGCGCCATTATGTCTAATATAAAATCTACGAACACCCAGGCAGAACTACTGGCCTTCAGATATTTACGCAGAAAGGGTATTTATTTTCAAAAACATTACGGAAAAGTAATTGGCAGGCCGGATATAGCTCTCCCCAGAAAGAAGAAGGCTGTATTTATAGACGGTGACTTTTGGCATGGGAGGGATGTAAACAGGCTATCCGGTAAAAAGTATTGGGAGAACAAAATTCTCGCCAATATTCAACGAGACAAAAAAGTAAATCAACAATTGAGCGGACTAGGTTGGACATATTTAAGGGTGTGGGAATCCGACATCAAAAGAAAAGCAACAAGAGACCGCTCAATGCAGCTAATTGAGGAGTTTCTGGCAGAATAGCTGACTCCCAACTGCATTCACATAAACGTTGCGACTCTTTCATCGAATTCTTGATCAA
>VXOZ01000147.1 GCA_009839775.1 Chloroflexota bacterium
AGTGACTGGTCCCAATACAAACGCTCAGCCAGTTCAACTCAGATCGAACATTCTTAATGGCCAATGGGTTAGGCAGCGGCCACAAGCCTGTTCGTCAAATGCACGACACCAGAACTAACAGGATTAGGGCGGTGGCCTCGTTTAGGAGAAGGCAGGCAGACCTCAAGAAAAGGATGGTAGCATGAGAAAGTGTCGCTTGAGACTTGGGCGAGGCGGCATTTGCCCTGCTCTTTGGGGCAGGAATGGAGGGCCTGAATGGGTACGTCAATTCGCTCTACAGATGACGGCAGTCGCTGCAGATTAGCGCTGGTGGATGGCGACGAAGAGGTGGCGCGCTTGACCGTGGAGGATCGGGAGATGCGGCTCGGGGCATCTTGGGTGCGAATGGGGGGCATAGCGAGCGTGCGCACTAGCCCGCGGCATCGGAACAAAGGGTACGGTCGTAGGCTGATGGAAGG
This sequence comes from Chloroflexota bacterium, assembly GCA_009839775.1. Taxonomy (GTDB): domain Bacteria; phylum Chloroflexota; class UBA11872; order VXOZ01; family VXOZ01; genus VXOZ01. The sequence goes on from VXOZ01000147.1 coordinate 459, forward strand.
GGCGATAGACTACATGCGTGATGAAGGGTACCTGGTGTCAGTCTTGTTTGGTATCCCCGCCTTCTACCATCGAGTTGGCTACGCAACAGTTCTTCTGGCAAAGAGTGTCGTGAGTGTAAGAACAGAGGCGGCGGAATCCTTGACCGCAGCGTGCCGAGTGCGGTCAGCGCGGGCAGGTGAGGAAGAAACTCTTCTCGCGATTTACCGGGAGGAGATTGCTGCACGCATCGGAACTGTGAAACGGACTGAGGCTGCTTTCGCACCTTGGTATGACGAGGCTGATGAGTGGTTTCAAGAGCCGCGTAGGATTCTCGTGGCGGAAGAGGACGGAAGGCCCGTTGCCTACGCACTGAGCGAACAAGGCTGGCTAAGCCATTCAGAGTGGCGGCCCCAGTCAAACGAAATTGCAGTTCCACCAGAAGGGGTTGCTACTGCGGGGGCCAGTCTGATCCGAGCACTGGCGGCTGAGGCAAGCGAGCGGCGATCGGAGTGGGTGGGGCTTGAATTGCCGCCGGACGCGCCGTTGCTAGCCGTGCTGCGCACTATCGGGTTTAGGCAGGAAACCGTGTATTCCCACAACCAAGGAGGCATGGGGCGTATCGTAAACCTGAGCGGACTCGCCACGGCACTGACGGATGCGGTACGGGATCGGGCGGAAACAGCGGATTTGGACGACCGGGTTGGCAGGATCGCGTTTACCTGTGACACTGAACGGGCAGAAATCGAAATCGGCGCCGGGCGGACACTTGCCATCAACCTACCGCAGCAAAACCTGCTGCAGTTGTTGATGGGTTACCGCAGCATTGCGGAGCTCCTTCTAGAGTTCCCGGCTTGTGTCGCGGAGGAAGACGTTACCGCTGTCGACGCGCTGTTTCCAGGGGGCTATCCCTATATGTGGAACCTTGACCACTTCTAGACCGCAGATGCGTATCGCTGCCGTAATCTTCGACGTGGACGGCCTCATGGCCGACAGTGAGCCGCTGCACCGCGCCGCCTGGCACGAGCTCGGGCGGCAGTGCGGCTTTCCCACCTATCCCACCGACGCGGCGGAGAGCCTGGGGCAGCGGGTGATAGACAACTTTCGTCTGCGGCATGCCCAGGGCCGCTTTACGCAAGACCCTGTCGAAATGCTTGACCGGTACCATGAGATTCTCATTGGGCTCATCAGGGAACGGCTGCAGCCGAAACCGGGACTGGTAGAGGCACTGGCATGCGTGCGCGGCCAGGGCTGGGGATGCGCGGCAGCCTCTTCCGGAGATAGGGTCTACATCGACGTGGCGCTGGATGTGCTCGGGGTACGCGCCTCGTTTCAGGCGGTGGCAACGGGGGACGAGGTCGCAGAGGGCAAACCGGATCCGGCGCTATACCTGCTAGCAGCCGCGCGCCTGGGCGTAGCGCCCGCGAAATGTGTGGCGCTGGAGGATAGCCCCCGCGGCGTCGGGTCGGCGAAAGCGGCCGGCATGCGCTGTATCGCTGTGCCGGAAGGCGCTGCGGACGTGTCTGTCGCTGACGCGGTCTGCGAATCGCTCTTCACGGCGGTAGACGTGTTGCAGCGATGGAGCGCGGAGCAAGACTGAACAACCGAGCGGACATGCGCTGCCGCGTGGCTGAAAAGACCGCAAGTCGAGCAGGTTTTGTTACACTGCCTTTAGCTATGCCGGAATTCAAAGCTAACCAAGATGCAACCACACAGAGAGCAGTTGAGGAAGGGACAAATGGATAGGGCAGCGTTACCGCAGCATCCGCGCGAGTTACGAGCGCTCATACGCGCCGGTGAGTGGGACACGACGACGGAGGGTCTGGCGCCGGGCTTTGTGCAGGCCAACCTCGCCATTGTGCCTAAAGATCTGGCGTTTGACTTCCTCCTCTTCTGCCAGCGCAATTCCCAGCCGTGTCCGGTGTTGGAGGTCATGGAGCCGGGCTCCTACGAACCGCGCGAGACCGCCCCCGGCGCGGACATTCGCAGCGACGTGCCCCGGTACCGCATCTATGAGAACGGCGATCTCGTGGATGAAGTCACGGACATCACGGACCGCTGGCAGGATGATTTCGTCTCGTTCCTGCTGGGGTGCAGCTTTAGCTTCGAATCCGCCATGCTGGCAGCCGGTATCCCGCTGCGTCACTTGGAGGCGGGGAACGACGTGCCGGTGTATGTGACAAATCGCGACACGACACCCGCGGGGGCCTTCTCTGGCCCGCTAGTAGTCAGTATGCGCCCGATCCACCACACCCAAGTAGTGCGCGCGGTGCAGACGACCTCCCGCTTTCCGGGCGTGCACGGCGCGCCGGTGCACATCGGCGACCCGCAGGAAATCGGCATCACGGACCTCGATAGCCCGCAGTGGGGAGCGCGGACCGATGTGCGCGACGGCGAGGTGCCCGTCTTCTGGGCCTGCGGTGTGACGCCGCAGGCGGTGGCGCTGGCGAGCAAGCCGCCCCTGATGATCACCCATGCCGCCGGCCACATGTTTCTCACGGACTTGCAGGACGCCCACCTCGCGGTGCTCTAGGTAAGGGCAAATGGGGGAGTCCGTCAACTTAGGAAAGCGAGGCAGCTATGGCACGGCGGGTAAGAATTTCCACGATTTCCTTTCTCCTCGGGAGCGAAGCGGTGACCCAGGCCGAGCGCTACGACCAGGCGTTCCGCTACCTGGAAGCGGCACTGGCGGACGGGCCGGACCTGATCCTGCTGCCGGAGATGTTCGAGACTATGGGGTGCAGCGATTGGCAGCACGTCCAAGGAATGCACGCGCCGCAGACGCGCTTTGCCGCGGCGCTTGAACTCGCCATGACGGAGGACGGTCCGGTGGCGGAGCGCTTCCTGGAGTTTGCCGCGCGCCATAACGTCACGGTGGTCTCGAACAACCTCACCAGGGAAGGCGCCGCCCTCTACAACCAGGCGACCTTCTACGGCAGACACGGCGACGTGCTGGGTCAGTACCGCAAAGTGCAACCCACCGAGAACGAATACGAGAACAAGGGTGTCACCCCCGGGGACGAAATCGAGCCCATCGAAGTGGACGGCGTGCGCTACGGCGTCTTCATCTGCAACGACCAGGCGTTTCCCGAGATTTGCCAGATCTACGGGCTGCAGGGCACAGACGTGCTGCTCCACCCCACCCAGGCCGCCGGTCCTACGGAGAACATTCGCTCCGAGATGCTGCGCACCCGCGCCCACGACGCTTCCTGCTACCTGGTCACGTCAACGTTTCTCCAGGATAAGCCGCTGGGATGGCAGTACCGCCAAAGCCACGCGACGATCTATGACTTCAACGGCTTCACGCTGGCTGAAACGGGACACCGCGCCGGCCACGCAACTGCCACGCTCGAACTTGACGAGGAACGCTGGACGAGTTGGTGCAGCAGGTACGACCACCGGCGTACCATCCTGCGCCAGCATCGCGCCGATCTCTACGCCCGGGCCTATGGGGAGATCTCTCCGCAGAAGGAAAACATGATTCCCGTGAGGGAACCGAGCGCGATAGGATCATGACGGGCGCACGGTGAGGAGCGTAGGAAGGCGCGCCAAGCCGCCGGTAGTCTCGTGCCGCAGCGCAGTTGCAGAAGGCTCGTAACGGTTAGCGCGCGTTGCCGTTCGCGCCGTCAGCGCCGGGCGTGACGCCTTCCACCCACACTTCGCCGTCGGCGTAGGCTTCTTTCTTCCAGATGGGAACTGTCTCTTTCAGCCGGTTGATGGCAAACTCACAGGCCTCAAACGAC
>VXOZ01000188.1 GCA_009839775.1 Chloroflexota bacterium
TTCGACCTCGCCGCCATCGCCCAGGACATGAACGTCCCATCCGAACGCATCGAAGACCCAACCCGCATCGCCCCCGCCCTAACAGATGCCCTCCACCACAACGGCCCCACCCTCCTCGACATCATCATCGACGGCAGCGTCTAGGCCCGACCGCTACTAGCGGAGCATAGGGCCAATCGCGCATTGACCGTCTATAGCGAGACTAGCCGGAGTACAAGCGGAGTTTGACCTGCCTGTCTTCGTCAGATCGGCGAAGGGGCTGTGACGACTTGGTTTCAGACAGCCGGCAACTGCGGGCTGATCTGCCAGGGACACGTATATTTCCTTCTTGTACGAGCGAAAAAGCGAGTGAGCCATGCGAGTGCTGGCGGTCCTGTTGGCCTCCGCAGCGCTCGCCGTACTCGCCGCGTGCGGCGCCGATCCGTCCAATTGCGGCAATGGGGTTGCCGTACGGCATCCGGATGCGAATCCGGGACTGGTCCAGGACTGCGACACGCTTCTTGCCGTCCGAGACGAACTCGCCGGCTACTCCGGAGTGCTCAACTGGAGCGCCGACCGCGCCATGTCGGATTGGGATGGCATCTATCTCGGCGGCCGCCCGGCTCGGGTGCTCAGGCTTGATCTGAGTTCGCGTGCACTGGCCGGGATCGTTCCCCCGGAGTTCGGCCAGTTGACCGGGCTGGAGGCGTTGTATCTCTTCGATAACCATCTGAGGGGACTGATTCCTAAGACGTTTGGCGACCTGACCAACCTCAAGGAGTTAAATCTCTGGAGCAACCAGCTGAGCGGGCCAATCCCCAGTGAACTCAGCTCGCTGACAAGCCTGGAGAAGCTGGACCTGTCGGCGAATCAATTGACCGGGCCGCTTCCAACGTGGCTGGGAGTGCTGACAAATCTCAAGGAGTTGTATCTCGAGAGCAACCGGCTTACTGGATCAGTCCCATCGCAATTGGGTGCTCTGGTCAACCTGGAAAGGCTGTATGTGTGGGGCAACCAATTGAGCGGGCCGCTTCCAAGAGAACTGAGCCTGCTAACCAGCCTGCTGGAGCTCGATCTTTCTCAGAACCAGTTGACGGGGTCGGTTCCGCCGTGGCTGGGCGAGTTGGCCAAGCTGGAGGTGCTGTCTCTATGGGGCAACCAATTCTCCGGCCCGGTTGCGCCAGAGCTGGGGACGCTTGCGAACCTTCGAACGCTTTACCTCTCTGAGAACCAACTGTCCGGATCGATTCCCCGAGCACTGGGATCGCTGGCCAACTTGGGGGAGCTTTCCCTGGGGGAGAACCAGCTGACTGGCCCTGTTCCGCCCGAATTAGGCGACCTGGGCAACTTGAAGGAACTGTCTCTAGAAAGCAATCAGCTCACAGGTTCCATCCCTCCGGGGTTCGGTGCCCTGGCCAAGCTGGAGGAGTTGTATCTGTGGGGCAATCGATTGTCAGGGGCGATTCCGCAAGAACTGAGCTCGCTGACCAAGTTGAGGGAGCTGTACCTCGGGGAAAACCAGCTAAATGGCCCGGTTCCGCCGTGGCTGGGTGATCTGGCCAATCTGGAGGAGCTATATCTCGCGCATAACCAGCTGTCGGGCCCGATACCCCCCGAATTGAGTGCGCTGTCCGCTGTCAAGGAGATCAATCTCGGTAATAACCAATTGACCGGCCAGATCCCACCGTCACTAGGTGCCCTGGCCAATCTGCAGGAGCTGTATCTCTGGGGGAACGAGTTGACGGGCGAGATTCCGTCGGAGCTTGGCGAGTTGGCCAAGCTGGAGGAACTGGACCTCGGGGCAAATCAATTGACAGGTCCGGTTCCGTCTTGGTTTGGAACCCTGACCACGCTGGAGATTCTGCATCTCAGGAACAACCAATTCACGGGATCGCTTCCCCGTGAGCTCAGTGCACTCAGCAACCTGAAGGAACTCGGGGTCGGCGGCAACGAGCTCACGGGCCCCGTACCTGCGTGGCTCGGCCGATTGACCAACCTCGAAGCCCTCTTTCTCTGGGGTAACAAGCTGACCGGCCCGCTCCCCCCGCATTTGTCAACGATGACCAAGCTGGAAGAGCTGCATCTCACGGCAAATCAACTGACCGGGACGATTCCTCCCGAATTCGGCGAGCTACGCAATCTCAGGATTCTGCACCTCGGCTTCAACCGCCTTTCAGGGCCCATCCCACCCGAGTTGGGCGCGCTTTCCAACCTTGAGGAATTGGCAGTCTGTTGCAACGCGCTCACCGGGGAGATCCCTCCGGAGTTGGGCTCGCTGGCCAATCTTGAGGGGCTGTATCTCTGGAACAACCAACTGACGGGGGCGATCCCGCCTGAACTGGGCGACCTGAGCAACCTGACCGGGCTTTCGCTTGACGGCAATCGGCTCAGCGGACCGCTACCGACGGAACTGAGCAGGTTGAGCAAGCTGGAGCGCCTGGACCTGGCGGTCAATCAGCTGTCCGGAGAGATTCCGCCAGAACTCAGTGAACTCCGAAGTCTGGAACGCCTGTACCTCTGGGGCAACCAGTTCACGGGAACGATCCCGCCGGAACTCGCACGGCTGACGAATCTGAAACGGTTGTATCTCGGTGACAACCAGCTGACAGGCACGATTCCCGTGGATCTGAGTTCGCTGACCAACCTCGAGCGGCTGAACCTCTGGGGTAACGCGCTAACCGGGGACATCCCGTGGGAACTAAGGGTCCTGACTGACCTGAGAGTCTTGACGCTGGCATCCAATCAGTTGACGGGCGGCATTCCCTCGTGGTTGGGGTCGCTCTCCAACCTCCGCGTTGTGGATCTGTCCGAGAACCAGTTCACCGGAACCGCCCCGCCGGAACTTGACCGCCTCCCCAATCTCCAGGTGCTCAACCTCCGCGGCAACCAACTCACCGGCGAGATCCCCCACCGCTGACCTGGAAGCTCGCTCTGTTCAACTGCGGCGCCACAGCTGCCGGCTCCGGCAGACAAGATCCGGCCTTCGCCATCTAACGCTATGAAACAAGCACCACCTTCCCAATAGGCGTCCGCGCCTCGATCGCCGCATGCGCCGCCGCCGCTTCCGCGAACGCATACGTCCCACCCACCACCGGCCGCAACCGCCCCGCCTCGGCCAGCTCAATCAACTCCCGCATGATCTCCGGCGCATGCGCGTCCGAGTTGCTCTGCCCGCCCCAACCGATCAGCCGCAGGTTCTTCACCCAGAACGACCAGAACTCGACCGTTCCCGTCCCGGTGAACGAGTTCGACCCCAGGCTCACCAACCGCCCGCCCTCGGCCATCGCGCGCGGACTCTGCTCGAACACGTCGCCGCCCACCGGATCCCAGACCACATTCACGCCCTCGCCATCCGTCAGCCGCAGCGTTTCCTCGATCACGTCCGCGGTCAGCGAATTGATCGTGTGGTCGGCTCCAAGCGACTCCACCACTCCCAGCTTCTCGTCGCTGCTTGCCACGCCGATCACCGTCGCGCCGAAGTGCTTCGCCAGTTGCACCGCCAGCACCCCGGTCCCGCCCGCCGCCGAGTGAATCAGCACTGTCTCGCCCGCCGTCAGCCCCGCCGCAACCCGCAGCGTGTGATACGCCACCGGCGCATAGTCGAACGCCGCGGCCTCCACCGGGCCGAAGTTCGCCGGCATCGCCGAGAGGCCCGGAGCATCCCGGGTTCCCAGCGAAAGACTGCCGGCCGAAACCACGCCGTATTCCACGTAGGAACCGGGCCGCAATCCGCCCACCAGGTGCCGCTCACCGACCTCAACGCCCGACACTGCCGAGCCGCACTCCACCACTTCCACGCAGGCCGTCCCGCCCGGAATCCGCGGCAGCGGCGCCAACCCGTACGCCGGTTCCTTGGGCGATCCAATCCGCCCCGATCCCCCATGCCGGATATGCAGTTGAATAAAGTCCACTGCCACCGCCAGCACCCGCACCAGCGCTTCGTCCGCGGCCGGCTCCGGAGTCTGCACCTCTGCCAGGTGCAGAACCTCCGGGCCGCCAACCTCGTCGTACACAACGGCTCTCATCAACCGCGCTCCCTTCCGCTCGCCCGCAACGGAGAATCCTTCGTCAACACCAACTGGGGCGTCTGACAAACCACCCCATCAAAGCTTCTAATGCTTCAACACCAGGTAGATCATCAGCCTGACCTTGGTCGCCGCCCCCGCCAGCGCCCAATCCAGCCGC
>VXOZ01000392.1 GCA_009839775.1 Chloroflexota bacterium
CATGAGGTTGCCGAGGCGGTGCCCTTCCAGACCCTCACCTTTGTCGAACCGGTAGTTGAGCATCCGCGTCATCAGCGGCTCGGCAACAGCCAGCGCGCCGATGCATTGGCGCACGTCACCGGGCGGCAGGGCGCCAAACTCGCGTCGCAGGCGACCGGAAGAGCCGCCGTCGTCGACGACCGTCACGATTGCCGTCAGGTTATTCGTGTACTCCTTGAGGCCGCGCAAGAGCACCGCCTGTCCGGTGCCGCCCCCAATTGTGACAATCTTCGGCCCGGTATTGAGGATCCGGCGCGCGTACACGCGGTCCACCAGCCGTTCACCCTGGCTTGGCGTCACCACGACTTCCATAAGCGAGGCACTGAGCTTCCAGATCGCAAGGATGGTGAGAAAAAGCCCAACACTGCCCACGAGGATTTCTCGGTAGGGGTGCGGGATGAACTGGAGCGTTGCGGCTTGAACCGGCTCGGAAAAAGGCTGGACGAAATCTACGTTTCGGTAGACCCAGGCAAGGGCCATGGCGCACGCAAGGGATAACGCCATGAATCCGATGATCAGCAGCGCAATCCACCGCTTTACATGCATGCCAGGGTAAAACCACTTACGGGAAGGAAACATCTTGCTACCGGCCTTTGCTAGAACTGGGGCAGGGGAGCATCGCTGATCCCATGCCTGTGAGTATGATGTCGGCCCGTCGCTGCAATGGTGAGCAGCGGCAAGTCAAGCGCGAAGGTTGGAGAAGTGCGGGTACCGAGAGCTGAGGAGACTGGGGATAGCTGTTACTGCCAGGAATAGACTTGTCAATTTTCAATGCAGACTGTGGACGTGTACAGTGTGGTCTCATTTCGTTTCTCATCGAACATAGACGAGAACCAACGGAACCCAAAAATCCTGGCAAGACAACACGCGTCCTGCCAGAAACGCCAACCGCACATAGTGTGGCGCGAATGGCGCTCGATACTACCGTCTGCGGACTGCGATACTGCGGGGATGTAGGAGTAGATTTGCGGAGTAGGTTGGATGTAGATTAACGAAATTGGCTGCAGGACGCAATGGCCATCAACAATTCAACTGATCAGACTGCTCAACGCGGTCTCATTTGCAGAGAAACCGGTTTCGGTACCGCCTCATTCTCACAAGCGCGGTCAATTGGGACTTCCGGCTCGGCGTCGTTCTGCTCAACGTAGTTGTGCTCGATGAGCCAGGCTTCGACTTCTTCACCGGAAACGTCGATGAGCACGTGTTCGTCAATTGCTATGCAAGGCTGCATCGTCTGTCCGGTGCGTTCCACCATCTCAGCGTAATTCGCAGCGATGTTGATTATGTCGCGATCGTCGTAGGCAAGCCCGTATTTCTGAAAGACGGCGCGTACCCCGTTGCTCCAACCGCAAAACGGCTTCATCCAGGCAACGATGGCTGGGTTTTTAGTCTTGTTTGCTTCAGGTCTCGTATCTGCTTGTGCCATCAATGAATCCTTTTGATCGCTGATAGCTCTTTCCCATAGGGCTAATCTATCTCTGGGATACTAGTATAGAGTATTTTGGTGTTGCGCGCTACCTTCCCGTGTGAATTTAACTCTATTTGCTTTCAATCCAGATGGGACTTGCCCAGGCAGCATTGCCGTCTTTCTGAATCACGCGAGCATAGTAGTAGGCCGGCTGTTCTGCGGGGCGATCGCTCCACTCATGCTCGCATGCGGCATCGTTGACCGCTAGAGAGTGTACTTCTTCTCCGTCGCGTATCACGTCAATACGAGCAACGTCGTTCGTGCCAAGCGCAGCCACGCGTATCGTGTATTCTGCTTCTGCTGCAATGGCGCTGCCCATGCACGCGCCATTGACGCTGAAGTCAAGCAGAATGTGCTCGCATGTGGTGGCGTACGTCCGGCGGGCCAGCAGTGCTTCCCACAGAGACTCCCGTGTACATTCGCTGGCAAGCACGGCAGTTATGCCGCCCACGGGTCGCAACCGGAAGCTGATACCGCCCATGGTATCCATCCGCGAGCCGGGATGGCCGCGGTGATTATCGGTACCGCCGACAAAGCCGAGGCGCAACCCTTTCGCCAGGGCACTGCGTGCAGATGACCCATTGCCGCCCAGAATGACCGGCGCGCCGACCTCTTCGACTTCAAACGAGCCGCGCAACTGGCAGATCTCGACGTGCCGCTGAAACTCGGGATGGTGTACGCTCCAATCCGTCGGCTGCCAGCGGCCAAACGTCGTTCCGCCCTCTGAGTGTGTGTTCGGATGGTGCGGAATGACGAGTGCGCGGCCTGGCGGCAGTTGGTCCCAGAGGTCATTCGCGTCGTCAGGCGTGGGACACGGCATGTCGTCATCGAGATAGTAGACATTGCGATGCCCGTAAGCGCCGGCCCAACTGTATTCGTAAGCAAGGAACGCGGTGAACTCTCCAGGTGCGTTATATGCTTTTGCACACGCCTGGCTGCGCTCCCAATCCTTGCTGCCTTCATGGTCGGTAATCGCCACAAAGTCCAGGCCGCTGATGTGCCGCGCGTACCAGTAAGCGTCATCGATGTCACGGACCCCGTCGCCGGAGAGATTGGTGTGATTGTGCATGTCGCCCCAATAGATGTTGTACCCGCTGGGTCGAAAGTACGGCGCAACCGGCCAACTCTTGCCGATGATGCCGCTGGCTTCATCCCGTGCCCGCACCAGAAAGACTCCGTTCCGCGCCGGGACGTCGATTCTTGCATTGGCTAGGCCCCGGTCTCCTGTGGTCGCATCTGCTTCAGTTTCTAACGTGCCGTCGCTGTCGCCGACTGTCTCAAGCTTGAGCGTTCCTTGAAAGCTCTCACACACGTTTCCAAATGCATCTCTGGCATGGACAAAGACCTGCGCTGGACCCTCGCCTGCCTCAAACTGCGGCACTACTATGCCGAGCGCCGCTGGCGCAGCGGGTATGACGTCTATAGCCGGTTGTTGCTGGAGGGGAAAGTGGCGTCCTCCGCCACGAACCGGGTAATCCGGATTGCTATAGTCGGTGTTACCTTCTATATCCACTCCCACTTCAAAGAACGTGTCTACACTGATGATGTCTTGCGCCTGCGCGGGTTGACGAAAGCCGGAAATGTAGCTGCCCGGATGGCCGAGCGTGACGGTCAAAGTATCGCCGGCTTTCAGTGGCTTGCCTTCGAGCACCGCATAGATCACGGGATACTGCGAATGATGATAGGAGAGCGGATGACCGTTTTCTACCCGCACATGCACACTCGTACCGGGCACGCTGGTGGCAGCAACCACGTTGCCCACGTCCCACCGTTGCTTCTCCCGATGCGGCGGCGCGATCCGTACGCCGCCCCCAAGCGCAATGCCTTGCACGCCCACGATGATGACGATGTCCCATGTGCCGTGCTGTCCGACAGTGACAGAACTATCCGGCACAATGCGGGCCGTGTAGTCTGCCGGCGCCTGTCCGGCGGTCTGCTCATAAATGGAATCGGATTTCATTGGACCTCATCCCCACTTGGGATCACCGGCAGCACGATGTGGGAGGGACGGCTTGGCTCATGAAAGACCGAATTGTGCGCCTCCTCGAGCCGCGTGTGCCGTCCCAATGGTTCACCGGTGTTGGGATTGACGTCGAAGCGCGGGAAGTTGCTGCTGGAAATATCTAGCCGGATGCGGTGCCCCTTGGCGAACACATTGCTGGTGGGATACATCTCGATGGTGAGGGGAGTCGGGAAGCCCGGTTCGAGCATCTCGGCCTGCTCGCGGCTGTTGCGGTAACGGGCGCGCTGAATGCTGTCCGTGATGTTCATGGCGAAGCCTTGCGGGTAATCGCCATTGGGCGGGTGCACGTCGAGCAGCTTGACCGTAAAGTCGGTATCAGTCGCAGTGGAGCTAATCCAGAGCCTTACCGTTAGTGGCCCGGTGACTTCGACATCTTCTTCCAGCGGCGGTGTTTGGAATACCAAGACATCAGGGCGTGCGGCGAGCGGCAGGCTGCCGGTGTAGCCAAAGAAGCGCTCATCGCCGCGCTGGTCGTAAGCCCCCGCCACAAGCACGGGATCGCCCGCCGACAGGTTGCCGCCTATGGTGGGCACGGGGTCAGCCGGATCGAAGGTAAACGAACTCTGTCTCTCTTGCTTAGTAGGAGATGGTGTATCCGGGCTCAGGCCGCCGTCGGCGTGCAGGTAGTAGGG
>VXOZ01000341.1 GCA_009839775.1 Chloroflexota bacterium
CAGCGGTTGACAATCCGCTTATGTGGATTTAACATAAGGGGCGAATTTATAAAAATGAAAAAACGAGTAAAGGACGGGGTTTCACTTCGATCGGCCAAGACTTGGATTGTTGTGGCCGGCATAGCCATAGTCGTTTTGGGCGTGCTGATGGCAATACAGTCGGCTGGCTCCGACACCTCGGCCGCCGGCGATTTAACCAAGATGGAGGTAACTCAGCGCAATTACGATTGGGGAGTGAGCAAGCGGGGTGGTCAACCCGAAGAGGACGCGCACAGGTATCATCTGGACACTTCGTTTGAGACCTGGTTTGCGAATCACGGTAATTACAGAATGTTTAGGGTCATGGTGCCCGACGACTTGATTATGCGGCTGCAAGGTGGGGAAAGGGTGGTTTACAACGTGGAGAACATCTATCACAGGTACGTCGAAGACAAAGCAGACTGCAACAACGAGCGTCCCGAGGGAACAGTCCGCTTTACAAGACTCAACCATAACGATCAGCAAAGAACAGCAGAGGTCTGGAAACAAGTGGAACCCGAGGATAGGAGTTTGCATTCCTGCCTAATCGTCAAATTGCAAGGCGCTATTTTCAATAGCCCCGATACACACCCCGAATGGGCCTTTTTCGGCGCAGCGGATTCCGGTTCGGCCATCGAACCGACCTGGCCTAAAATAAGAGTTGTTGCCGATGAAAACAGGGTCACGGCTTACAGCCTCGCCGGCGCCAGCGGCCTAGAATTCCACTGGAAGTACCGCATATTGGATGAGGCCGGCGCATGCGACCACTCGGCCTTTAATCTGGCTCCCAATCATCCGAGCGTACACAACTCAAACGTATTCCACCTGCCCGATGCGCCGGATGCGCGGGCTTACTACGAGGGGCGCTACGTTTGTTTCCAAGCGACCATTGTCAACATCGATCACCCCGACTATGACCCCGGCGATTCTGTTACCCGCTACGGCCTGATCCGTCTTTAGTGCTGGCTTGCCAGAATTGCTGCTGAATACGGTTCTGACCGGCAGGCAAGTTTCCCGCTGGTGCATTACTACCCAAAAACGAACTGAGGGTTGGACAAATACCCCGAATTACAGCCAGCGAAGCAAGCAACGACGTAGTTGGGGCATTTGCTCCATCAACCCATAGAAATTACAGGACGCTGACCAATTTTATTTCTATTTCCTTTCTGGTTTCCGTTTTCTATCATCCGTACACCGCTTCCTTGGATATGAAAATGCACACTGTATAAATTCCGGAAATCGAGCTGGAACGAGAACTGGGCATGTTCCTTGTGTCAGCCCTCAAGCGAACGGTAGTCAATTTTCTTACGGCGATCAGCTTTCAAGCACTGATTTGCCTAAAAAGAAAGTCATGTTGCCGATAGGCAAATTTGGTAATCCCGATTGGCGGTTTATGGCAAACTACATGAAAGCGCGCGAGCAAAATCTCATAACGCGCTATCAGAACTACATCGCAAATGTGAAGCTTTCCTCTAAAAGAGAGGGTAGATGATGTTCCTTGGCATGATTTTGTGCCGGAAGACATATTTCATGTCAGAGCCACTAGCAGCAGCATAGACAAAAATAGACTCACTGGCAGATTTGGACAAGTCCCCTACATTACTAGGACGGACACCAATAACGGGTTAGACAGTTGTATAGATAATCAACTAGGTTATTTGCTAGACAGCGGGAATGTTATCACCGTTGGTCTGGATACGCAGATCACCTTCTATCAGCCGACAGCTTTCTATACTGGGCAGAACATCGGGCCCTGTCCGGCGGAACATGCCAATCACCACACAGCCTTGAACAGGAGCTGGAAAAGGTCCAGAGCGACATCAACAAACTGAAAGTTCGCAGGCAAGCCTTAAGCAAGCAAAAACCGGTTGATTTCAAGCCCATTAGACAGAAACTTCAATTCATGGTGGAACACTTCGATCAACTCCTGCTCCACCAGAGTAACCCCCTGGAAAAAGCCCGGCTTTTCGGGCTGCTTTTCAAGAAGCTGCCAACTTACGAGAACTTGCTTGGTGGAACCACAAAAAACACCGGATCACATCAGTTAAATCCGGTGTTTGAAGCCATCAGCCACCAAGCGTATTCAGTGGTGCGCGAGAGAGGACTTGAACCTCCACGGGATTTCTCCCACTACCCCCTCAAGGTAGCGCGTCTACCAATTCCGCCACCCGCGCACAGCGAAGTCCAGCCGGTTTGTTTACCGACTGGATCGCTTGACAGCCTCTTCAAGAACCGGGCCTACCACCGGACGGACGCCGGCGCAAGCCTGTTCTAAAATCTTAACCTATTTTCTTATATTTTTTAACGACTAAGATTCTGGCGGTACCCAAGACAGCGGCAGCGATGAGGACGTAGCCGATGAGTTGGCCGGCGTTGTTGCCGTCATCGAAGATACCCGTGTCAGCCAACTGGGTGGTCTCTTCCGGCTCCGACTCGTCAGGTTCCTCCGCCTCCGGCTCCTCCGCATCTTCGTCTATGGCGGTCAGAGACAATTTGACGCTGACCTTCTTCTTGGCCCACACGTCGTTCGTGGCTACGGCGTCGAAACAGATGTACTTGCCGTTGTATTTATCGACCTCTTCGTTGTTGCCGGGAGTGAAGGTATCCGTGTACTGCGGCTTGATCAGGTTGCCGGGATCCTGGCCGCCATTCGTGAAGACGCTGCTGTCACAAGTGCTGTCGTTCCTGATGACGTACTTGTACTTGTGAATCGTGACTTCAGTATTGGTGTTGCTGACAGTGTAGGTGTTGCCGTCCTTGGTAACCTCAAGTACCGGGCCGGGCTTTGGAGTGGCTTGCTGAACCGTGGTGGCAGTTGGATCCTCCTCAGGCTCGTTCACAGCGGTCAGGGATAGTTTCGCACCAGCCTTCTCCTTGGCCCATAGCGCCGTCGTCGACAAAGCGTCGAAACAGATGTACTTGCCGTTGTATTTATCGACCTCTTCGTTGTTGCCGGGAGTGAAGGTATCCGTGTACTGCGGCTTGATCAGGTTGCCGGGATCCTGGCCGCCATTCGTGAAGACGCTGCTGTCACAAGTGCTGTCGTTCCTGATGACGTACTTCCATTTGTATATTGAAGCATTGGTGTTCGTATTGACACCGGAGTAGGTATTGCCGTTTTTGACAACCTTGATGACCGGCCTGTGAGCGAAGGTGCTGGTTTCTGCAATGTTTTCATCCTCAAGCGCCGTAGGTGTGCTACCGGCCACGGGAAGCTGTCCATAGATATACGTAGCTTCAGGGTTGCCTAATGAAACTGTTGTAGCCCGCCGCACGCGGAAGCAAGCGACGTGTTGCGTAGGCCGGCCTTCAGTCGGAACCAAAAATACTTGACCCGAGCTGATTTCATCGCTGCCTAAGGTATCCCATAGGGACTGGTCGCACTTTTGCGTAAGTTTAATGGCCGCGTTCTGCCAAGTGGTTCTGACAACCTCCACATTAGCTGTAGCCTCCAGCCTCAACCCAAGCTCGTCAGAAACCTGCTTGATAATGATCCTAGGCGTCACGCTGCTTCTGTTTATCGCAAAGCTGTGAAATTCATCGGTCTCAATAGGCGGCACGTCCGGATGAGACGTTATGGTTATTTCGACCCTTATGCACAATGTTTTCATCGTTCTGGCGATATTCGGCGTCGTGTATTTACCGGAACTCTTTGACAAGTCCGTGTAATTGCCGTACGGACTGTTGTCGTGCACCGACTCGCAGCCGGATTTGTTCAAATCACGGGTAGAACTGTGATACTGCACCAAATCTATGCGAGCCAACCCCCCTATGGGCGCCACCCGGAATTCGACTTCCCCTCCGGACGCATAGCTTACGACTGACATCTTCGAATACGTGCCGGTTGATGTCGCCTGAGATTGAGAACCCGTCACCTGAAAAGCTAACAGGGTGCCGAAAACGGCTATCAGCGCCATGACGCCGACGCCGAAAAGCTTCATCGGTGAGAAGTTCCTGACCGTATCATAGTGCACTCTGACGGAAAGAGGCAGGTGCTTCCTGATGCTGATTTTGCTGTTTTTACTGGATTTCATAAACTGACATCGCCTTTCTTCTAACTTTTAAGGTTTTTGTTTTTATAAATTCGCCCCTTATGTTAAATCCACATAAGCGGATTGTCAACCGCTG
>VXOZ01000340.1 GCA_009839775.1 Chloroflexota bacterium
GCGACAGCATTAAACTTCATGGAGGAAAAACGCCGCGCCCCAGTACCCCGGTAGCCCAGGTTTGCAACCTGCGTTGTTGTAAGGTCAATCCTCTGCGTGTCCGTTTCTCTTTACTCCGGCGGGGGACAAGCCCCCGCGCTACTTTAGTGCGACAGCATTGGATTCACGCCCCTGCCCTGCCAACGCCTACTCGCGCACGTTCTCGCTCGGCAACGAGATTCCCTTTGCTGCGACGAAGTCGGCGCGCTCGTTAGAGCTACACAGCGCTCTCCAACTGAGAGGCGGGCCGGTGGCAACGACGCGGCCCTTACCTTCCTCAGGAGAGCGCTCAGCCGTCACCACGCGGCCAAGTCCCTGCGCAAATATAGTTAGCGATCGCCTGTCGGTAGGTGACGCCAAGCAAAATAAACGGCGCGCCCGTTGCTAACCGCCCAAGCTGCTCAGGAACGTATCCATAATGGTTTGCAGTTCTACCTCAGTATCCCGCAGCGTTTCCTCGATGGTCTTTTCACCGCCCAACGCGGTCGGTACTACCCTGAGCGTTGCCCCAAGCATCTGAGGCGCGCCGGGGGCGGGGATGACGAAGCGGCGGTTTTCCATCATTTCCACCGCTATCTGTAAGAAAGGATCGTTCTGGTGGTACGCCTCTTGGCGGGAAACGTCCGGCCGGATCGGGAGGGTGTTGAATGTGTGCGACCAGCGCACGTTCACGTCACCGCTGCCGAAGTACTCCAGGAACTTCCACGCGTTCT
The DNA here is from genome assembly GCA_009839775.1 of Chloroflexota bacterium. Classification (GTDB taxonomy): domain Bacteria; phylum Chloroflexota; class UBA11872; order VXOZ01; family VXOZ01; genus VXOZ01. Next base: position 753 of record VXOZ01000340.1, read on the forward strand.
CCGGCTGCTTGCTCTGGGTGGTCAGAATCCAGGTGTGACAGCCGCCGTACGTCATGTTGCGGCCGCCGGGCGGGGTGGGCCAATGCGCCACGTGATACTGCAGGTCCGGCACATCCCTTTGCATGATGCTGTGGAGCGTGCTCGGCCAGTAGAGATTGGCGACGTGGCCGTCGTAGAAGAGCAGATGCGGTCGCGTATCCTTGCGGAAATCCTCCAGCGCCTGCCAGCCGTCCTGCATTTCGTAGATCTTCATCAGCCAGCGCAGGCCCTCTATGCCCTCCGGCGTGTTGATGGTCACCTTGCTCCCGTCATCGCTGAGCGTCTCGCCGCCCAACTGCCACATGGGCACCATCCAGATGCTGTTGATCTGCCAGAGGGGCGCAAACGCCACCTGTTCGGTGACGTCGCCGCTGATGCGGGTGAGCTTCGGGATCGCCTCCTCCAACTCTTCCCAGCTTGCCGGCGGGTTCTCCACGTCCAGACCGTTTTCCAGGTAGATGGTGTCGTTCATGTAGACCGGCCGCACGTCCGGGCCGAACGGCATGCCCTGAATTTGGCCCTGCCACGTAAGGTCGCGCTGCAGCGACGGCCAAATGTCTTCGCCACGCACGATGTCCGACATCGCCATGAAGGGGCTCAGCGGCTGCCCGATCTCCAGGGCGGCGAGGGTCTGCGCCTGCCATGAGCCGGACTGGCCGATGTCCGGGCCATTGCCGGCAGCCATGGCGGCCTGTAGTTGGGTGACGCGGTTGCCCTCGGGAATGGTCGGGTCTACCGTGAGCCCGGGGTTCTGCTCCTCGAATTCCGCCACGACCTCCGCGCCCAACCCCTCGCTGAGCGTCCAGAAGGGTACGGTGAAGATCGCGATCGTGTACGGCTCAGGGGCGGGCGCTTCGGTGGGCGCCGGCTCTGCTGCGGGTGCTTCTTCCTCCATAGTCTCTGCTGGCATGACCGCGGTGCCACAGGCCGCCAGCAGGCTGGCCGCTCCGGTCAGCACGGCGCCGCGCAAGACTGCTCTCCGACTGGCTCTGATGCTCATGGTTGTCTCCTTGTGCATGCTCTCAGGAGCCTCCATCGCGGCGCCAGGCACGCGCACTGGATTGCACCGCTATGGAAACCACACATCCTATACGTGGTATCACCAAGACGCAAGCGGCTGCTCCTACTCCTTTCTTCTTGTGATTCCAACAAGACGCCCGCACTATTACTGCTGGCCGCATCCGCCGCTAAGTCTCTGCGGCAGAGCGGCCGCGTCTGAACGTCAGTCCTCCGTAATCCGCTGGACGTAGCGGCGCAGTTCCAACTCCAAGGCGTCGCCCACGTCGGGGTGGTCCGCCAACACATTCTGCTGATCGTAGGGATCGTCGGGCCGGTGGTAGAGCTCGGGCGCGGTGCGTTCCTGCCCTCGAATGAAGTAGAGGTAGCGCCACTCGTGATCCTGGATCGACCAGCAACCCTCGTAGTGGCCCGAGTAGGCGTAGTCGCGCACACTTGCCGTCTCGCCGCGCAATAGCGGCAGCACGCTGACGCCGTGCATAGCTACTTCTTTGCGTCCCACGACCAAATCTTGCGGAAACGTGCCGGCGGTTTGCGGGGCAATGTATGCGAGCGGCAGCGGCGTGGCGATGTCCAGCGCGTCCAGCACCGTCGGCATGAGGTCGGTGTGCTGCACCAGCGCCTCGACCCGCGGCGGCGGCTCCGGCATGGACGCGCGCATTTCCGCCGGCAGCTTGAGCACCCAGGGCACGCGCACGAGTTCCTCGTAGTTCCACGGACGCGCCTTGCGCACGATGCCGTGCTCGCCAAAGGGCTCGCCGTGGTCGCTCGTCCACATAATCAAGGTATCGTCGTAGATGCCCAGGTCGCGAATATGGTCGAGCAAGATGCCGACCCACTTGTCTACGTACGTCACTTTACCCGCGTAGAGCTCGAGGGTGCGCTGGAGTTCCGCCGGTGTAATGTAGCCCTCAACCGGACCCGGCACCGGATCGATGAGCTCCTGGCCGCTGTAGCCGGGGGTCTTGTACATGGACCAGAAAGGCTCCGGCGGGTCCCACGGCTCGTGGGGATCGAAGTAGTCCACCCACAGGAAGATCTTGTCGCGCACGCCTTTCTCGTTCACCGCGCGGTCCAGCCACTGCATGGCGGCTTTCGTCACCTGCGGCGAGAAGAAGTCCTCTTCGTCCTTGAAATGCGCGCGGTTGCGCAGGTACTGGACGTAGTACTCTTCCCAGAGCGCGTCAGTTTCGTTGCCCCGCAGCCGGTGCCAGCGGCTCAGGTCTACCGGCACGTCATCCGTCACCCACGGGTCAATTGAGTTGCCACGCACGAACTCCACCGTGCTGAAGCCCCGGCCGCAATTGAAGACCGGTTTATGGAGATGATAGGTGTCAGTTATTAGCGCTGATGAAAAACCCTTGTCCCAGAGCACTTCCGCCAGCAGGTAGTCTTCCAGCTTGAAGGGCTGCCAGGGGCGGAACGGAAAGTGCGTGCGGCCGGTCCAGAAGACCGTGCGCGCGGGCACCGTGGGCATGCTGTCGGCATAGGCGTGCAGAAAGGCCGTGCCGTCGGCGGCGAGGCGCTCCAGGTTGGGCGTCGCCACCTTCGTGCCATGGTAGCTGTAACAGAGCGGGTCCAGACTGGTGTGGTCCGCCCGGAGACTATCGGTGCAGATGACGATGATGTTCATGGAAGATCATTATCCTTTACGTAAACCACCTACCGCTCTTCGTGCCAAGGCCGCTCCACGGCTTCCTTCGCTACGCTTGCGCCAGCCCCTATGTTCAAAGGTAGGGGCACGATATATCGTGCCCCTACGTCACGCGGTCAAATGTCCTTATGCCATGCGGTCAAGTTTCCCAATTTCATGGCGAAAAACAAATGGGCCTTGGCCCCGCTAGGAAACCTTCGTGCAACTGCGGCTATAGGGGCACGTCTTACCCCCTCTCCTGGGCTTACCACCCTCTCCTGGGGGAGAGGGCCGGGGTGAGGGGGTTCTGGCTTTCCTATCCCTCTTAACTGAAGAATCTATGCGCAATCGTGCCAAAACGCTCATAGCTCGTCTGCTCTGCGGTATTCTCACCCTCACCCCCGTATCGTGTCGATACGCTTTACCCAGTACGGGGCAGGCTCAAAGCCTCTCCCTCGAGGAGACCTTTGCATAACCCTCGTTGCAGCCGGCAAGTCCCCTTTCCCTGAGGGAGAGGGCTAGGGTGAGGGTTTATTTGCCTTGAGCACCCGCAAGTTTTCGAACGGTTTGGCACTTCTATGAATTGACTATACATGCTTCGCGATGAGTAAAGCCAGAAGACCCCTCACCCCAACCCTCTCCCCGAGGAGAGGGGGCACGTCATTTGCTCTCAGCATTAGTTACGCAAAGGTCTCCTCAAGGG
>VXOZ01000364.1 GCA_009839775.1 Chloroflexota bacterium
GATAGATGCCGATCCACACGTCACCTTGCGGAATGTCGGAGCGGCTCTTACCACAAAGACTCGTCTCATTGCCTTCAGTCACGTCAGTTGCGAGAGCGGCACCCGGCTGCCCGCCAAAAGAATCTGTCAACTCGCGCGGGTACATGGGGCGTGGTCTCTCCTGGATGGGGCGCAGTCGCTGGGCGCGATACCCGTGGACGTGGCGGAGTTGGCGTGCGACTTCTTCGTCAGCAACGGACACAAGTGGCTGTGCGGTCCTAAGGAGACCGGCATTCTCTACGTAAGGCCGGACTGCTTGGATGCGCTCACACTGCATGCGGTCGGGGCCGGTACTTTCGAGCGTTTCTCCTGGCGTGGTGAGAACTTCTGCTATGGCTTGCAGCCGAGCGCGCGACGTTTCGAGTTCGGTACGCGCAATCATGCGGCGCTCGTCGGCCTGCGCGCAGCAATCTCTTGGCTGCACGACTTGGGGTTTCCCAATGTCTACGAACACATTGGCGAACTCGCTCAGCGTACGCACCAAATACTTGCTGAGATTCCCGGTGTCGCTATAGTTACGCCGCGCTCTGGTGAACAGTCGGCGGGTATCGTCACCTTCAATGTGCCGAGCAGGAATCCCGCGGAAATAGCGCAAGAACTCCGGCGCCAAGGGGTCATCACGCGTCACACGACAACGCCACCAGGCGTGCGGGCTTCAGCAGCCTACTTCAACACGGCGCAAGACTTTGCGCGGCTGGCAGCGGCGCTACATTCACTCATGTAAGAGAGTAGCAAGCAGCTTTCCCGGGTCGTGCACGCTTGAAACGCCGTGCTCCTCTTGGCATGGTAGAAACGTACGCTTGGGAAATGCCTGCCTACCCGCTTTGCTCGTCCAAGAGTCCGCACAAAGGGGAACCCACCGCACATGACGAACAGTCAACGCCAACTCCGCATCCTCATCACCGGCGGCGGATCCGGCGGGCACGTGACGCCCGCGCTTGCTACGGTAGAAGCGATCAAGGCGCTTGCCGACCGGGACGGCACGTGGCAACCCGCGTTTCTCTACATAGGCAGCCACAGGGGAATAGAGCGTGAGTTGGCGTCTGCCGCCGGACTGCCCTTTACCGCGATTGCGACCGGCAAACTGCGCCGCTCGCAGAACTTACTGGGTCACTTCACGTGGCAGAACATCCTCGACGCGCTGCGGCTGCCCTGGGGCGTGTTGCAGGCAGTGAGCGCGGTCGCGCGCTTCCGTCCCCACGTTGTACTCAGCACCGGCGGTTTCGTGTGCGTGCCGCCGGTTATTGCGGCCTCGCTGCTGCGGGTTCCCGTAATCACACATGAGCAGACGGTCCAAATGGGTCTTGCCAACCGCATCGCCTCCCGCCTGGCAGACCGCATCGCCCTCACCTATGGGTCCGCGCAGCGTGACCTGCCGGCGCGCCTGCGAGAAAAAACTCTCGTAACCGGCAATCCGGTGCGTCCCATCATATTCAACGGCAGCCCCGAGATAGCGCTTGCGCTCACCGGCTTTGCGAACGATGACGCTCTGCCGACCCTGTACGTGACCGGCGGAGCACAGGGCGCCCAACACGTCAATCGCGCCGTGGAAGCGGCGTTGCCCGACCTTCTGACACTGTGCCGCGTCATCCATCAATGCGGGCGTCAGACTCGGGATGGAATTCCCGCCGTTGAGCACTTGCGTGAGGTTCGCGCGGCGCTGCCGAGCCACCTGCAAGATCGCTACCACGTGGTTGACTTCGTGGCGGACGAGATTGGCCACTTCTATGCGCTTGCAGACGCGGTGGTGAGTCGCTCCGGCGCGGGCACGCTGGCGGAGCTCTTCGCCCTAGGCAAACCGGCAATTCTCATTCCCCTGGTGCCCACCGGCGGCGACGAACAGCGGCGCAATGCTCAGCACGCCCAACACGTGGGCGCAGCAACCATCATCGAGCAAGCGGACTTGACCGGCGAACGCTTATGTAAATCCGTCAGCGGCCTCATTACCGATAAAGTACGACGTAATGCGATGGCATGCGCCGCTAAGAAACTCGCCCGGCCCGCTGCCGCGCGCCACTTGGCGGAAGCTACCATCGCATTGGCAATCCAGACCGGCGGGTAGCTAAAGTATCACAGCTACATGTCCTCTACCGCGTAAACGCTGAACATGGAGTCGCCGTGTTGCCGGCGGCGCAGCAGTCGCAGCCTGCCCCATCGCTCCGCGGGCAGATTCTTCTTCCAGTGTCCAACGACGAGGACGGTCTCGTCCTTGATTGCGCCTGAAGCTACGAGCAGAGGCAGCCAGTCTTCGTGAGCAACGGTATGGTAGGGCGGATCTGCCAGAATCAGGTCGTAAGGCTCCCGCAAGCGAGCGAGCGCGCCCGGCACGCGCCCCTGGATCACGCGCGCGCGGTCCTTCAGAGCCGCTGTACGCAGGTTTTCACGAATAGCGCGGCACGAGGCCGGCAACACATCCACGAAGTCGCACCACTCCGCCCCCCGGCTCAAGGCCTCAATACCAAGTGCGCCTGTGCCCGCAAAGAGTTCCAAGACTCTGCCACGCCCACCATTCTCGCCAAGGGAATTGAAAATGGCGTGCTTGACCTTATCGAGCGTAGGCCGCACCAGTTGCGATTTCGGCGCGCGCAAGCGCCGCCCCGCAGCCGTCCCGCTGATGATGCGCATACTCACAAATTCATCTCATCCGGTGTCGGCGGTGTTCTAGAGCAATACACGAGGAATCTCATTGGAAGTTGGCTGCTTCGCACCAAGTCGTCAGGCGGGCGCAAATAAGATGCAATATCTCACTCGCACCGTTGTGTCTCCTTAGCAAAGGTCTCAGATCGAAATATGTGGATAGTCCTTGTAGAGCAGATCGATCTGCACGCACAAACGGTAGAAGTAGCGATCCGCTTGGGGTTGGAAAACAAAGTCATCTGCGCGGATCCTCTGCTCCGCCAACCACGCTTCGTTGGGGTGGCAGCGCTGATTGCAGAGCGACTTGGCCATAATGAAAGCGCGCCTTCCCGTAAAGAGCTCGAGTGCGGTTGGAACCGGAATTTCTACCAAGGCTGAAACCTCGGCAGGATTCGGCGTAAACGCAGTGAGCGGCAGGCTGGTCCGATGCAGAAAGACATACTGCACCTCATAGTCGCGCACGCCTGGCTCAATGTCGCTTGCGGCCTGGCGTACCCCTAGCGGCAAGAGATCGCGCATAGAGAGTTTGAGGCCAATCTCCTCTTCAGTCTCCCGCAACGCATCCTCAACGGACTCACCGGCGGCTAGGTGTCCGCCCACTGTCGCATCCAGCTTTCCCGGAGACGTGTCCTTGGATTCCGACCGACGCTGGAAGATAACGTACGGCGTACCGTCGCGTTTCTGCCCCACCACCCAGCAGTGAATAGACCGATGCCAGTCACCGTCTCTGTGCACGTCCCCCCGTCGTTTACGTATACCCAACGGCCGCCCTAACGAATCGCAGACGTCGAATAGTTCATCCAGATCGGTATATGGATCGGTCATGAGAGTTCGCTCTCTACACGCCAGAACTCGGCCACACGTTTGGCAAGACCGGCGTGCTGAGGCTGACGCAGCGTAGGATCACCATCAAACAGCCTTTGGGCCTCTTTCCGCGCCAGTTCCAGAGTCGAAAGATCGGAGAGTTTCGCCACTTTGAGCGCGGGCAGCCCCGCTTGGCGCGTGCCAAAGAACTCACCTGGACCACGCAACATCAGGTCCTTTTCCGCCAGCGCGAAGCCGTCGCGCTGTTCCTCGAGGATGCGCAAGCGTTCGTTTTCCGCCGCGTTCGCCGAATCCGATAACAGCAGGCAGTATGATTTGTGCTCACCACGACCCACGCGACCGCGAAATTGATGAAGCTGCGCCAAGCCGAAGCGCTCGGCGCTCTCGATCATCATAACGGTTGCATTCGGCACGTCAATGCCGACCTCCACGACAGGTGTACTGACCAGGATGTCGGTTTCGCCTGCCGCAAACGCGCGCATGACCTTCTCTTTCTGCCTGCTCGTGAGCCGTCCGTGGAGCAAGTCCACCTTCAATTGCGGGAAGACTTCCTTTTGCAGCCGGTTAAATTCGCTCTTGGCGGCCCGCACCTCCAGCGTCTCGGACTCTTCTATAAGTGGGAAGATGATGAAAGC
>VXOZ01000371.1 GCA_009839775.1 Chloroflexota bacterium
CTGCACGACCACTTGAATCGCTACGCAGGCATGGACGACTACGCCGCCGCCAAAGAAATCAACGTGCGATACCAGGGTCCCGACAACGTGGCCGTTCTCAACAAGGACAATGCGTATACGCGGGCCATGGGGGCGCGCGCTCCCGGCAGGTTAGTGTGGTTCTCCGGCCAAGATGCTATCCCCGGAGAGGCGGACGTGCCGGGGAGTGGCGCGCACCAGCGGGAAAATATGGCTGCGGCGGGCGCCGCGGCCCGGCAATGGGATGTAGACGAGAGCGCAATCGCAACGGCTGTGCGGAACTTCACGGGCGTGCCACACCGGCAGGAACTTGTGCGGGAGTGGCACGGTATCCGTTTCATCAACGACACCACCGCTACCATGCCCACGGCCACCGTTGCCTGCATCGAGGCGATACCCGTGCCGAAAGTCCTCATACTCGGTGGCGCGGACAAGCGTCTGGACTTCACTCATCTCGCACGTACGCTGCACGCCCACAGGGAGTTGATTCGGGGTATTGTGCTCCTGGAAGGCAGCGCCACCGACCGGCTGGCGACGGCGTTGCCCCTGCCGGTTGCGGGGCGCTATGCGGATATGGATGAGGCACTCGCGCAGGCCGTCACGCTGGCCCGCGCTGGTGACGCCGTCATTCTCTCACCAGGGTGCGCCTCCTTTGGTATGTTCACGCACGAGTTCGAGCGGGGCGACGCCTTTCGGGCATGGGTCGACGCTTTGCCGGATTGATTGCAACATGACCGCTGGCTACGGTGAGGTTTCGAGGTCACTTGCGCCGATTTCGGCAGACCGCGTATGGAAGGGGCACGGGGCACGTTGCGCTTCGGCTAACCAAGAGAATTACCTAGCAACAAGAACGGAGTACGAATGAGCACCACAGTTCTCCCCGGCTATGATCACTTTGGCGGCATTCATCCGGAGACCGCCACTATCGCCAACTGTCTGCGTTACTTGGGCGTGAAGAATCCGGCCACGGGTGAGCCTTTCACTGAGGCCATGCTCTTTGGCATCGGGGGCGGCTTGGGCGCATGTTACATCCTGTGGGAATTCAAAGAGCATAACCGTCCCGCCATTGTTTTCGGCTGGCAGCACCAGTTCAACTATCCAGTGCGCTACGTCACGCAATTGTGCGAGCGAATCGGCGTGACGGCGGAGTTTCATGAGACCGGCGGCATGAAGAAGGCGGGCCAGACGCTGCACGACGCCTTGGCCGCGGGCAAGCCCGCCATCCTCTGGCTGGAACGCGAATTGCTCGACTACTACAACCGCGACCCTGATGACACCGGCTGGTTCAGTTGGGTCGTCACGGCCTGCGGCTACGATGCGGTAGCCGACGTGTTCGCAATCGACGATACGGGCGCGGCGCCGTTCACGGTGCCCGGCGCATCGCTCACCGCCGCCCGCCAGCGCATACCCTCGTTCAAGAACCGGCTTCTGCTGCTCTCTCCACCGGAGTCTATCGACCTGCCGGCAGCAATCAAAGAAGGCATTCAAGGCAACATCGAGTACCTGGGGTCGAAATCAACCTCGTTCGCGCTGCCCACGCTGCGCAAGTGGGCGCGCATGCTGACGGATACCAAGAACGCCAAGGGCTGGCCCACCGTGTTTGCCGGGGGCAAGTGCCTCTTCTCAGGTCTGGTCTCGGTCTACGAAGGCATCATGCACGAAGGCAGTGACGGCACCGCGCTGCGCGATATGTACGCCGACTTTCTCACGGAATCCGCGGTGATATTGGGGTCCCCCGCGCTGGATGAAGCCGCGGCAGAATACCGAGCCATCGGCGCAAAGTGGCGGGTGCTCGCGGAAATGTCCCTCGATCCCTCGGTCGAGCTCCTCGCCGCGGCCCGCGATGTTCTCGACCGGCGTGAAGCGGCCATCAGGACGGGCGGGGACGATCAGGCGGACACCATTGTGGGTCTTGGCAAGGAATTCGAAGCCATGCGCCCGGATGCGGACGCTGCTTTCCCCCGCGACGAGGCATGGATCAACGATCTCTTTGCGCGCATGCAGGCGCAGATCAGCGACATCTTCGCGCACGAGGTAGCAGCGCTGGATATGCTGCGTGAAGCTTTGGAAGACTAAGAGGGCATCTCACACTAGGTCGCAGATCATTGTCCGCGGTAACGGCACGGTAACACAGTAGGGGCACGATATATCGTGCCCCTACGCCATCGGCGTGAGGGCATTTCCCCGCGCAACGTATTCAGAACCGGATCGCAGAGTCAACGGGTACGATACTGGTACGGCAATCGTCATTCCCGCGAAAGCTCGCCCCCGCACGGGGGCGCGGAATCCATCCTTTCTTGAATTTGGGGGCTTCTCGCGGCGTAGGAGGCCGGTATTGCGCCAGGCCTGTGCGCGGAGTACCGATCACGTGCTCCGATGTTTAGAGCGGTCTTGCCTACCCAGCCTTCACCCCAACCGCAATCTTGGCAGGCAATCCCCAGAGGCTCTCTTTCTCGCTGTGTACTATCTGGAATCCGGCGTCCTGGAGTGCCTGAGCGATGTAGATCGGCCGGCAGTCGATGTATTGCGGCAGGCGCTGGTGCAGCCATTCATACACGCGCAACATGAGCGAAAGACCGTCCTCGCGGGATAAGCTCACCACGCCCAACCTGCCGCCGGTCTTCAGGACACGCTTGATTTCGCCAAGCACGATTGGGATTTCGGGAGTATCGAAAAGTTCCAGCGTGAAGCTCATAAAGGCGGCGTCAAAGTCCTCATCAGCATAGGGTAGTTGCGCCGCATCCCCGCAGTGCAGCTCGACTCTTTCAGAAAGCCCCGCGCGGTCAAGCCGTTTGCGGCTGACCGTCAGCATGCCGCGAGATAGGTCTACGCCGGACACGCGCCCTTTCTCACCCACCGCCTTGGCAATTTGCTCCAGGCTATGTCCCGTGCCAAAGCCGATCTCCAACACAGCCTCGCCTGCCGCAACACCCAGCCGTTCCAAGGCCAAATTCCGCAACCTCTTCTCGAAGTTACCGGCAAAGAGGTCGTACGAGCGGCTCATTCTGTCGTAGCTCGCTCGGGCCTGTGCTTTTGTGCGGGGTACGCGTTGCATCAATTTAGCCCTGACAGGCAGGTGCTCCTTGTCTCGTTATCCATTTCCAGCAGTTCGTCCAGCATGCCATGCGTGCTATTCCACTCGCCGGGCCCCATTGGCCGCAGGCGTTTGCATCCTGGTTCGCTTGCAGGCGCATGACATGGCCCCCACAGAAGAGCGTGAATCCAGATGCCTACACTGCCGCCTCAGTCGTGGCGGGGACTGAAGCCGTCTCCGCAGCCAGCCGCTGCTCTTGTTCGATCATGATCTTCAAGGCAGTGTAGAGCAGGATGTCGATAGCAAAGCCCCAGAGCGCGGTCAACTCGGATTCCAAGAAGGTGAATATCTGCGTGACGAAGATGCTCACAAGCACGCTGCGCACAAACCAATGGTAGGCAACCAGGCGAGAGCGTCTCAATTGAAAGATGCCGATAAACGTAAGCACACCGGATACCGCGGAGGAGCAAAGCGTTGCGATACTGGTGAAGTCTAACTGCAAGGTTGCGGCAGTGCTTTCAAAGAGACTCAACAGTGCGATTACCAACACCATAGCGATCTGAATGAAGGCAAAGACCAGAAAGATGCTGACGAGAGCCGGTCTGAACCACCGCCAGAGCACCACGCGGCTGTAGAGTTGCACGGCATAGTCCCGCGCCCGGAAGTAGAAGCTCATATCCTGCACCGGCTGCGGTTCGATGGACCGGACGAATGCCGTCAACCCTTGAACGACCGGGTCGGCTGTATCCGACTTCGCGAGCAGGCTAAGCGTGCTCTGTTTGGTCTCCGCGTCGAGGGGTCTGCCGGCGGCCAATTCCAGTTGGCTGAACGCATTTGCCAGCGCCTCGCTCGGCCCGGGCTCCTGCCTGCGAAAGGCCTCAAGCACGAGAAATATGACGATAAAGGTGATGTAGATCAAGCCGATGGTAGGCTGATAGAAGTAGTTGTTGTCGCTGGTGATGAACTTGCCCAACTCGTCGATGAACGTGCCGAACCCAATGCCGCCGAGGATGGCAGCGAGCCGTTGGGCCACCCGGCCCAACGCGGCAAAGAGCACGAGCAGGGCAACGGTCATGAAC
>VXOZ01000091.1 GCA_009839775.1 Chloroflexota bacterium
TCTTGATACCTGGTGGTATGCTGGCAGAAACAAAACTCGTTGCGATCCGGTGGGCCGTTAGAAGATAACAACGAAGTTAGCTCGCGACCCACCCAGCCCACATCGAGGCACGGCAGCGGAGCCGCCCGAGTGGCGGGCCGAATGCGGTGAAGGAGGTACGACCCATGGCCAGAGAGCTAGAGCAAAGAGGCGACCGCGTGCAGCGGTTGCAAGAGGCGAGAGACGCCCTGGCAGCGCTCCTTGCAAACTCAATCGCAACCGATTTGCGGGAACGTGAGCGCGGGGGAGACGCTTCGGCTGACGACGACGACTTCGTGGACCTGGCGCAGGAAGTCGCCATCCAAGAAGATCGTGAGGCGGTGCTGGATGTCTTGCGCCGCGACATGAGAGCATTCGATCAGGCCTGGCAGAAGGCCGAGGCCGGTACGTACGGCGTCTGCGAGGATTGCGGAGAGGGCATCTCGGCAGAGCGCCTGGAATTCATGCCGGAAGCCACGTTGTGCGTCCCGTGCCAGGCCCGCCGCGAGCGCGCTTGGCTCGGCGCTCGTTAGAGCGAACGCTCGTTAGCGCACGGCGCATGCCGGGAAACCGGCGCACGCCAGACGAGCGGGCGCACGCTTAGCAGACTTCTACCGGCTGTCTCTTACCCTCTCACTCCACAGGGAGGAGGGTGACCAGAAGGTCACTCTCCTCCTTGTTTTTTCTATTCACCCAGTCGGCTTCCGATCTGTGCTCACCTCGCATAGCATGCGCAAAGCGAGCGTGGTCCGCCGCAAGGAGTGAGACCGGCTCCGCTTGCCGCGCGAGTCGGGGGAGGGCATGCTACGAGCAGCCGCTCGTGTCCGACATAGGGCAAGGCGCGGTGCCGTGGCAAGAGTGGGGTATCACTTCACTCTTTCGTGCGGTTGACGAGGTAGATCCCGGCTGCCACCAAGACAGCGCCGGAAATCAGTTCGGGCCCGAGCGACTCGCCCAACAGCAGGTTGCTGAGCACGACGCCAAAGAGCGGGGTAACAAAGAAGAGCACCACCAGGCGACTGGCTTTGTAGTGCCGGAGCACCGAGGTCCACGCCACGAAGCAGAATCCCGCCACTACCAGCCCTTGGTAGAGAATGGCCGTGACGCTTGAGAACGACACCCGGTACTCCCAGCCTTGTTCGAATATGAAGCTCAAGATGAAGAACCACGGCAGAGTGATGAGCATGGACCAGATCAGCAGCCGGTAGGGATGGATACTCTGCACGAGCACCTTGGTGGTGATGACCCGCAGCCCCAGCAACGCGCCGCTGGCCAGCACCACCGTATCGCCGATGAGGTAGTCGCGCGAGGCCAGGTTCAGGCTCTCCATGTACGTCACGGTTACGCCGACGAAGGCCAGCAGAATGCCCAGCGTCTTTAGTCTCGTCAGCCGGTCGTCCCGCACCATGAAGTGCGCCAAGAGGGTGGTGAAAAGGGGATAGGTGCTGTTGAGCACGATGGAGCGGGATGAAGTGGTGTAGTGCGTGCCGACGTTGAGGGCGATGATTTGAAGGAAGAAGATGAAAGAAATGTACAAGAGCGGGACGAACTCACCGGGTTCCATCCTGATCCGTACGCGCTGGAACATGGCCCAGCCGGTAACCGCGATCAACCCAATAATGAATCTGAAACCGGCCAGCGCGAGTGGGGGGATATCCTGCAAACCGATCTTGATGGCAACGGAGTTGCCGCCCCAGAGCAGCGCCAGGAGCAGGACAAGCGCTATGATGCTGGCATCGGGGTTGCGGTTCGACTCCTGGGACGATGCCATGGCGGCGCGCTAGCGGTAAAAGCCAAAGCGGGAAGCCCGGGGGTTGGGCAGTACCCGCGTACAGAATGAGACCACGCTCACGTGCTCCACCACGGTGCTTTCTAGAGTGCCGACGCCCTGGCCGGACGGCGGCACCCATGCCATCGCCAACAAAGAAGCAGCGCCCCGCGACGAGACCGGCGAATGCGCTGCTTTGCATAAATGCTGTTCGTATCTTGGGAGCCGACGGCCGGATTTGAACCGGCGGCCTATGGTTTACGAAACCATTGCTCTACCACTGAGCTACGTCGGCGGGGGGCTACCCATCGGGTTTCCCATCAATTGTAGCATACCCAAAGCGGGCCGCCGGTACTTTGTCTCGGACGGCTCCGCGGGGTGCTCTCACGGCGCTTCAGAGGCCGACTGGGGTACCTCGTTCCGCGACGGCGCCCCGCCTAACTCGATGTCCGGTAGCAGCAGCGCCGCGATGAAGCTGAAGAGAATCAGGGCGGTGGCAAAGGCGTAGACGCGTTGCACGGCGGCGGTGACGCCAAGACTGAGCGCATTCATGAGCACGGCGACAACCTCGGCGGCCCGGGTCCGCAAGGCAGCCTGCACTTGGGTGACCGCTTGCGCAGTCGCCGCGCTTACCATGGCTTCTTCCTGAGCTTGCAGCCGCTGTTCGAGACGAGCGAGAAGCTCCTCACGCGCGGCGCCGGTGGGAGGATTCTGTAATGCCGCCTTCGCGTCTTGGGGCACGAACGGGCTCTGGGATACCGCCTCCCGGGCGGCAGTGTCGCCCTGCAGCGCCGCTTCAAACTGGGCGAGCACGTGCGCCGCTTCCTGCCGCACCTGCGCGGGGACGCCGCCCGCTTGCAGGCGGGACGCAAGCTCCGGCGGCAGCGCCGAGCTTGCCAGCAGGGCTTGCCGCGCGGCCTCATCGCCGGCGAGGGCTTGAAGCGCCTGCCGCTCCAGCACGGCAAAGCGTTCCCGGACTCCCGCGGCGAGCGTGCCCACGCTGCTGTTGTCTTCGCCGAAAGCCACTTCGCCAACCTGCGCGCGCATTGCTTCAGGCACGTTCTCGCTCGCGGCTGCCGCAATAGTGCCGGCCAGCACCGTGCCCATGAGCGCCACGGAGGCGGTGGACCCCACCTGGCGCACGAACTGCAGCGAGCTCGTGGCCGTGCCGAGACGGCCGCGCGGCACGGCGTTCTGCACCGCCAGCGTATAGAGCGGCAGGGAGGGCCCCATGCTGAGGCCGATGACGACCATGAGCGGGAGCACTTGCCAGAGCGGCGTATCCACCCGGAGGTTCAGGGCAAAGGCGGCAAACGCGAGGCTGCCCACGCAGAGGGATGCGGCGAGCGGCAGCTTGTAACGGCCGGTGCGACTGGCAAGCTGGCCGCTCAGCGTGCTGCCCACCACCACGCCCATCACGACCGGGGTGATGGATAGGCCGGAATTAGTGGCCGAAAAGCCCTTCACGTGCACGAGGTAGAGCGGCAGGAAGACGACGGAACCGAGAAACGCGCCGCCGAAGAAGAAACTGCCTACCATCGCCCAGCGGTAGACTTTCAACCGAAAGAGATTCAGCTGGATCAAAGGGTCGCTGCTGCGCCGCTGCCACCACATGAATACGACCAAAACGCAAAGGGCGCAAGCGATCAGTCCGAATACTTGCCCGGATAGCCAGGGGTAGGTGGAGCCGCCCCACGAGAGCGCAAGCACCAGCGGCACAACCCACAGGGCAAGCATGAGAACGCCCAGGAAGTCGAACCGGCCGCGCTGCTCGGGCTGCAGGCGGGGCATGTACCCAACGAGGAAAATGACGGCGACGATGCCGAGCGGCACATTGATATAGAAGATCCACCGCCAGGAGAGCAGGTCGGTCAGCAGACCGCCGAGCCAGGGTCCCGCGACACTTGAGATGCCGAAGACACCGCCCATCATGCCCTGTACGCGTCCCCGCTCGCGCGGGGGAAAGAGCAGACCGATCAGAGAGAATGCCAGGGCAAAGATGCCGCCCCCGCCGAAGCCCTGGAGGGCGCGAAAGGCGATGAGGGCCAGGATGCCCGGCGCCAGGCCGGAGAGCACCGAACCGGCGAGGAAGATGCACACGGCGCTCAAGAGCACCCACTTGGCGGGGAATAGCTCGACAAGACGGCCGAAGAACGGCAGCCCCAGCACCGAGGCAAGCAGGTACGCCGTGACGACCCAGGCGTAGTAGTTCAGGCCGCCAAGTTCTTCCGCGATGCGCGGCAAAGCCGTGGTGACAATCGTCTGATCCAGCGCCCCAAGAAAGAGCGCCAGACTGATGCCAATCGCACTCAACCGCTGTTCTTGGGTCACGACAGGATTTCCTA
>VXOZ01000383.1 GCA_009839775.1 Chloroflexota bacterium
CGCCCCAAAAGGCACGGTGAACATGAAGAAGTCGTCTTCCACGTCTTCCAACCCGCCGTCGGGTGCCTTGCGCACCAAAGAAAGGCCGACCTGCTCGGCGCTTTTGTAGACGAGGGGACGCACGTAGACATCTTCCCGGTAGCCGGACTTGGCGACGAGGTCACAGGCGAGTTGCGTCAATTCCGCCGGGCTGAGGCGCACCTTCATGCGCAAGATGTGCGCGGAGCGGTGCAGCCGCTCGAAGTGCTCGCGCGCGCGAAAGAGATAGACCTGCTCGTCCTCCGGCACCCAATAGCCGCGAATGCCCTCAAAACAGCCGGTGCCGTAGTTGAGCGCGTGAGTCATGATACCCACTTTGGCATCACCAAGCGGCACCACGTTACCTTCAAAAAACGCGTACGGTTCTCCCACAACCGACCTCCTCATGAGCCCATTGTCGCAAATGCTTATGCTGCGCAAAAGCCTACGCTTTATCATGCTACATTTGTGGAGTCCGTGTAAACCCTGGAATGTGCCTCGCGACGTTGTGGGACGACTCCTTGGAAGCACCCCCGCACACACGCAAGGACTTCAACTGGCGTCTTCTCGGTATGCAGCAGCTTGAAGGCCGTAGAGTTCGGCATATTCGCCGCCGGACGAGAGCAAGGCGTCGTGCGTTCCCTCCTCGACGAGGCGGCCATCTCGCAGCACCAGAATCCGGTCCGCGATCTGGCATGATGCCAGCCGGTGGGAGATAAGGATCGCCGTACGGTCTTGGGCCAGGTCGGCAAAGTGCTGATAGACCGCCGCTTCCGCCTTGGCATCGAGGGCCGAAGCCGGTTCGTCCAGGATGAGGATTTCGGCGGGGCGGAAGTAAGCCCGCGCGATCGCCAGTTTCTGCCATTGACCCACCGAGAGCTCCATTCCTGCGTGGTATTCCTTGCCCAACGGGGTGTCCAGACCTTGCGGCAACTCTGCCGCCACTTCATGGGCGCCACTGCGGGAGAGCACGGCCTCCAGGTGCTCTTTATCATCGGCCCCTTCCGGCCAGCCAAGAGTGATGTTCTCCTCTACGGTTGTTTGGTAACGCAGGTACGACTGAAAGACCGTGCCAAACTTTCTATGCCAATCAGCGGGAGCAATGTCAGCGAGGTCAACCCCATCTACGAGGATGCGTCCCGACGTGGGACGGTAGAGGCCCATCAGGAGTTTGACCAGAGTGGTCTTGCCTGCGCCGTTTTCGCCCACCAGGGCAATGCGTTCACCAGGCTGGATCGAAAGGTTGAGATCGGAGAGCGCCGGTCGATCGGCCCCTGGATAGGTGAAGGAGACATTTTCCAATACGATTGAATTAGTGGGCGGCTGATTGAGTTTCCGGCCGGCGTTGAGGTCAATCTGTGGGCTTTCCATCAGATCAAAGTAGTCTTGCAAATAGCGGAGGTTGTTATAGTGCAAGGACCCGGTCCAAAGCAAGTCAGAATACGCGATTTGGAAGCTTTCGATCGCGGCGAAGAGCGCAGCCGCTGCCCCAATGCTGATATGGCCGCTTACAAGCAGACCGACACTGATGCCGACTGCCGCTATGTGCACCACGCCGTTCATGCTGCCCGAGAGCATCATGCGCCGCGCTTCGTGCGCCGCTAATTGTAGTCTCTCTTCCTGGAGTCGGCAGCGGAGATGATCGGCCTGAGCGAGCAGCCACCGTCCCAGGCTGAACAGTCGCACCTCAGCGGCAGAGTCGCGACGAGTCAGTAAGCCTGTAAAGACACCAAATCGACGTTCTCCCGGAGCCTGCGCTCGCTCCATCAGGTATTTTTGACGAAGGAGTTGCTCGCGCAGCAGCACACCAGGCGTAGTTCCAATGGCAAGCAAGAGTGCGAGACCCCAGTGAAATTGCGCCAAATAGATGAGAAGCGATGCGCATGTCACTGAATCCACAAGGGTTAGTGAAAGGAAGTTCGTCGTGCCCCCCAGCCGTCCCACGGCTCTGCGCCGCACTTGGTGCAAGAGATCGTAGTTTTTGTCATGCTCGAACCATTCCAGTGGCATGGCCTGCACCTGCTGCAGGCAGCGCTCCTCAACGTAGTTGCCCAAGACTTCTTGGTGGCGGCGTTCGATGATCTCCCTGATCTGTTGGGTGGCGGCGTGCAGGATCGCGATAAGGGAGAGGACCACTCCCCACGCAAGGCCGGCTTGCACCGGGGCATTGCCTTCTACTATCTGTTCGGCGGCTTCTAGGAGGCGGCGAAAGACATGAATCTCGGCAAGGGGAAACAACCCCATGCCAAAGCTCAAGGCGGCTAGAAGAATAGTCCCTCCGGCGTCGGCAGCCAGGAGTAGTCCCAACGAACGCGGCACATATTTGAGGCGTTGCCACGACTGAACGGTTTTGTCCGGTACGTTACTCATGAGTTGCCCTCCGTAATGGGAGGCTCGGTATACCAACGGGATTGCAGGCGGAACATCTGAGCGTAGACGCCCTCACGGCGCAGCAAGGTGTCATGGTCGCCTTCCTCGACAATGCGGCCGTTGGACAGCACTACAATGCGGTCCGCCAGCCGCGCTGCTCCCAAGCGATGCGAGACCAAGATGGCGGTCCGCCCGGCGGCTACCTGGGTAAACTGTCGGTAGAATTCCAACTCCGCTCGCGGGTCCAAGGCGGCGGTGGGCTCGTCGAGGGCGACGATCTGGGCGTCACGCAGATAGGCCCGGGCGAGGGCCAGCCGCTGCCACTGGCCGGAGGAGAGCTCCGTCCCTCCCGGCCACTCTTTGCCGAGTGGCGTTGCGCAGCCTGCGGGCAGAGCGTTGATGAACCCATCCGCCCCGCTCTGTGCCGCAGCCGCGGCGATGCGGGGATGGGTTTGGACTGCGGACTGAGGAGACGAGGCGAGTAAGGACGTGTCGCCAAAGGCGATGTTCTCAAACACCGTTGTGGGGTAGCGCACGAAATCCTGGAAGACCGCGGTCGCCTCGCGCCGCCACTCGTCGGGGTCTAGCGCGGACAGATCTCCCCCGTCCACAAAGATGGTCCCTTGGGTAGGCCGGTAGAGGCCAAGGAGCAAGCGCACCAGCGTCGTCTTGCCCGCGCCGTTCTCGCCCACGAGCGCGATGCGCTCACCGGGTTGGATCGTCAGGTTGATGCTGGAGAGCGCCGGTCGTTCTGCACCCGGGTAGGTGAAACTGACGTCGCAGAACTGAATTCCCTCACGCAAAGGCCGCTGTATTGACTTCCCGACTTCACGCGTATTAGGCATTTCCTCTTCAAGGGCCAAGAAGTCGCGAAGATATTCCGAATATTGCAAATCACCGTATATCTGTTGCAGGGCATTGGCAATGTTATCTGCGAGGTCCCGGAACCGGGTGAGGCCGTACAACAGCGCGACCAAGCTGCCCAGGGTGATGTTTCCGACCGAAGCAATCAGCAAGACAAGTACAATGATGAACGCTACCGCTTCTTGAGCGGTTACGCTACCCACCCCCGGCAGCGCCATCTTGCGCTGAGCAGAGACTATCTCCACAAGAAAGCGCGTGAAAGCCTTGCGGCGGCGGCGGAGCAGAAAGTCGGCGAGCCCGGAAAGTCGGGTTTCGGGGACAGCCTCCCGGCTGGTGAGCAGGCGTGACCAGTACTGCTTCTCGCGCCGGCGGGGCGAGTTTTGGTAGGAGACCTCGAGGAGATGGTGTTCGGTATACGATTGCACGACCGCCCGCAAACTCATCACGGCTACCAGTGCGACCCCAACGAGCCAATGGGCGCGAAAGTACAACACCATCAGCCCGGCAGCCCCGACTAGCGACGCTACGAGCCACGAAACAGTCTCTAGGAAATAGCTGAGGTTGCTCCCGCCCTCTTCGCCGACCACCTCCAGCTTGGTGTAGTACTCCTCCTGCTCAAAGACGCTCAGCGGCAGCGAGACGGCTTTCGCGCACACCATGTGCTGCACGGCAGCGCCAAGACGCAAGCCGGATAACTGACTCAGATAATCCCCCAGAGCACCGTCGAGGCTGCGGATGATAAAGGCGACCAAGAGAATAGCCAGCCATGGGACTATGGAGGGCCATACGTCATTCGGATTGGCCACTGAGCGCTGTACGTCATCGATAAGGCCGCTGATAGCAAAAACAATGAGCGGCGTGGTGGCCCCGGC
>VXOZ01000414.1 GCA_009839775.1 Chloroflexota bacterium
GGGTGGTGGTGGTGGCGACGAGCCTGGCGGTGCTGGCCCTGGCGCCGAAGCTGCGGCGGGCCTGATCAGAGCAACTGCAAGACGTCCAGTGAGAAACAACAGCAGCACTCGCCAGGACGAAGTGCGGAAACCCATCCCTTATACCCTCTCCACCCTCCGCTCTCAGAGGCTTCCGCCGGCTCCCATCCGTTGACAGCGTTAATCCGCAAGCATATAATGCATGATGCAAGACACGCATCACACAAGGGCCTTGCAAGTGGCTGGAACTGGTGACTTGCAGAGCAAGTTGGAATCTCTCTTTGACTACCTCTACGCCAACGCGCCAGTCAGGACCCCTATTGGCATTTGGGGAGAGGTTCAGAAGATCTTGCAGACTGGCGTATTTGTTGAACAAACTCTGAGGATCAAACCTGCCTACGTTTTCAGCCCAAGTGAGCTTGCCAAGCTTGCGCGATTCGACGATCCCATCACAACGGCGCTAGCATCCAAGGTTAGGCACGATTTCAATAGCATGAATGTACAGTTGCCTGCGTCTATGCAGGATCAGTCTATCTTACTCCGTGACGAAAACATTGCGATGGTTTGCAGTACGTTTTCCGGAGTCCATCTGTCGCCCCTCCATACAGACATCATTGGTGAGGCGCTCGAGGTATTTCGCCATAACTGGACCAAGCGAACCGGCGGCCAGTTCTTTACTGATCCGGCTGTGACACGATTGGCCATTGATCTTCTGGACTTCGATCCTCGCGATGGTCATGACTTAGTTGACCTTGCCGCCGGCACCGGTGGATTCCTTCTAGCCGCGGCTAATCGTATCAGGAATAGTCTCATCGAAAACACTACTGAGTCAACTGCGACAGATCGCGAGTTTTCAGCTCTGGTGAGCAAGTCACTAAAGGGAATGGAAATCGATCAATCTCTGGCTGACGTGGCCAACATGACCATTGGGGCTAGAATCGCCCACTTTGACTTCCGGGCAGTCGCAGTCGGCGATTCGTTGGACCCGACAAACTCTAAGCAGTTGGCTGGCGTCGGAATACGAGACTCCACACACCTATGCGCTGCAACCAATCCTCCATTTGGAACGAAAATCAGCGTTCGCAATCATTCAATTCTAGCTAACTATGAGACAGCTTACATCAGAAATCAGAGGCTCTTGCCTTCCCCAACCTCCCTCGACATTCTCTTCCTAGAACGAAACTTGCAGATTCTAAAGCCAGGTCTTGGCCGTCTCGCCATCGTGCTTCCATATCAACTGACGTCGGGACCGCAGGCACGTCCAGTTCGTGAGTGGCTGTTGAAGCATGCGGTATTAGAGACTGTCGTTGATTTGCCACCTGAGACTTTCCAGCCATATACAGGTACCAAGACTTGCCTGGTTCTACTTCGTCGACGCCTTGATCCATTGCAAGACTTATCCAGCGTCCGCGCTGGATCAGTATTCATGTCTGTGCCCAAGTGGATAGGTCACGATCGTAGAGGAAAGCCTGTATACGAGACTGCGCCGGATGGCCGGCAAACTACCAAGATTCTCTCCGACATAGATGCTGTCTCACACGCCTATCACACGTACAGTATCGGTGACAATCCGACCCGAATTCATAGCGGCAGTTTTGCTATCGATGCCCAAGAGGTTTTTCGCGATCCACAGCTACGCTTCAATGCTCGCTTCTACCAGCCCAATCGCCTCCTTAGCACAATTGCGAAAGTCACCAAGTCACGCCATTGGCGCACGGCGACTCTCGGATCCGTTTCCCACAAGATATTTTTTCCAGGGCGATTCAAGAGACGGTATGTTGAGGAATCAGATGACGCAGTACCGTTTCTGGGTGGCACAAACATCTCCCAACATGTACCAGTGATTGAGAAGTGGCTCAGCAACAAAGATCCGCTCGTCGAGAAACTTCAAGTGCTGCCTGGTTGGTTACTAATCACGCGGAGCGGATCGACTGGCATAGTATCGCTTGTACCGGATCATTGGGCAGGTTGGGCTGTCTCGGAGCACGTAATTCGGATCGTGCCGAACAAAGAAGTGGTTGATCCAGCATACCTTGAGGCTTATCTACGAACAAAGTTTGCCAAAGCCAGCATTCAGCGAGGAGTGTTCGGTTCCGTTATCGACGAAATCACTCCAGACTTTGTCAGCGAGATGGAGATTGTCATTCCAGAGTCAAGAGAACTTCGAGAAAAGATTACGGGCGAAGCGCAACGAGCACGCCAAGCTCGAAACGAGTCTATAGCCCGAATAGTTAATGCCGTAGATATCCTTGAGAAGGAGCTGACGCGGACCGCTCTTTAAGATGCGCTGTATTGAGCAGAAAAGTCAATGTCTAAGTCTTCCCGCACCTCATAGCCCAGCGACCGATGCCTGTTGACTATCCTGTTCATTAGCGCAAGAAGCTCATCAAATGTCAGATTACCTTGGAGTCGATTTGAACCGATGATCATTAGAAAGGAATTACTAGGTGTGTGTCGACCACCTCGATCAAGTGGGATTAGATGTCCGGATTCCACCCAGCGCCTATTTTCCACAAATTTGTCAAGGTCAATCGGAACTAGCTGAATTGGATCGCGATATTCGCCTGGAGCTACCGCGTGGTCAGTGAGCCATGCCCAAGAATGGCTGAAATCCTGAAATGGGACCGCAGGTGCATTGTCCATAGACAACGCTTGGAGATAGTATTTGATTTCAACGAGAGTTGCCGTGAGTTCATCGGCATAAAACTTATGTTGGGGCTCAAAGAGCCAACGGCTTCTTCGGTTACCGTCCGATCCATCTTGTGGTCGCCCAGGAACGACTGAGGAGGATGCTTTCCAGGGCGGTGAACGTCGGCCAGCGTCTCTGAATTTCGTTGTGATTCGAGTTACGTCACGACCAGCGTGTCCCTTTGCAATCATCAGTTGCCTGAAAAGCCTGGTAGTCAATCGGATGAGTCTCCGCACGTCGTCAACTGGCATAGCATATCTCTGATCGGCCAAGCTAAGAATCTCGTCGCATAGCTGAGTGAAGTCGTTATCTATCACTGTCTAGGTACTCCTGGGCAGGGGTGTTTATCCAACTATGTACCAGCGCATTGAATGGGATTGAGGCGCAGTGCTGCTGGGACTCTTACTACAACCTCTTGAGTGGCCGGTGCCGCCCATGTCACCGAATCCTAACTGGCTGAGTAATAGTGGCTTAGGGGAGCCTAGCTATGAACTGACGCTAAAGACTTCGATAACTCCAGCGTAGCATCAGCATCCACGACTCAGTCTTCTAAGTCTAGCTCTGCGACCTTGAAGATGACAATCGGACCGTTTGTGCATTCCTGAACACGAGCCTGATTTCCGGTCCCTCGATGCGCTATCCGTCACGGAAGGCCACAGGCCGATGAGCCGCTCTTCAGCCACAATCGAGTGAGAGTCTCCAACGAGCCTATGAATCGGCCGACGCTGGACGTAGATCTGGCATCACCACAAGGTAAGGGCGCTGGCACTAAGGGCAGGCTCCAATCCAGAACAGCCGTCTGGAGCCGTATCGCATAGGGCTGCTGGCCCTGGCGCCGAAGCTGCGGCGGGCCTGATCAGTAGAAGAGGTCAGATCGCTTCGGGGATCTCGCCCCTGGAGGCCTTGAAGGCGAGGATCCGGTCGAGGCTTTCGGCGCTGAAGCCGTGTTGGGCGGCGACGAGGAGGCCGTCCGACTCGGTCGAGACGCCGGGCTGCATGCGATAGGTGTAGCGCGCGGGTTCGACGGAGTGGTCGAGCTTGCAGGCGAGGTACCGCAACCGGTCCTCGCCGTTGAGGCGCTCGACGAGGCCGTGGTAGTGGGTGACAAAGAAAACGGCGGCGCCGGAGCGCATGAAGCAGCGGAGGGCCAACTCGGAAACGACTAATCCGTCCTGGGGCGACGTGCCTCGGAAGAGCTCGTCGCAGAGGGCCAGGCTGCGGTGGGTGAGCTGCTCGACGAAGCGGACCGCGCGGGAGCACTCGTGGGCGAAGGTGGATTCGCCGGCTTGCACGTCGCCGGGGCGGATGAAGTGGGAGAGGATCTTGTCGCGCGGCTCGAGGGCGGCCTCGGACGCGAGGATGGGAAGGCCGGCCTGGAAGAGCGCCTGGGTGATGCCGATGGAGTCCAGGTAGG
>VXOZ01000374.1 GCA_009839775.1 Chloroflexota bacterium
TTGGCCCGGGGTGAGGTGAAATGGCAGACGCCACCCACAGCCAACGAAACGCGGGTAGACCGGAGACATGGTCTTTGAGGTGAAGAGTGAATCTGAGCAACGTGCAATCACGGGAGAAATGAGGGAAAACGCATGGCAACCACAAAACGTCCCAACATTCTTCATATCATGGTGGATCAGATGCGTTTTGACATGGTGGGCGTGAATGGCAGTCCCATCTGCCGCACTCCTACCTTGGATCGTCTTGCGAATGAAGGAATCAACTATGCCGAGGCCTACACGCCGGCCGGCATCTGCTCGCCGGCGCGGGCATCCATGGTAACCGGGCGCTACCCCCACAATAACGGCATCTACAACAACTGCAGTCAGGGAGAAACCCTCCGGGAGGAGCTGCCCGCCGAGGAAATCACCTACAGTGAACTCCTGAATGAAGCCAGTTACCGGCTGGGCCACGTGGGTAAATGGCACATCGGCCGCGAAAACGGGCCTAAGAAGCGTGGCTTTCACGACGTGGGCGCAGAGAGCATTGCCGACTATCGGCGGCAACTTGGCCTGCCCGTGCAACCACCGACCCCACCGGACGCGCTCTATGCCGACTACCCTAACGATGAATTCATCATTTCCGGCACTGAGCAATTGCCGGAAGAGGGTAACCTGATGTACTACTTCGCAGAAGAGGGCATGCGACTCATCCGTGAGTATGCACACAAACAGCCGTTCTATCTGCGCGTGGATTTCAACGGACCGCACCATCCGTACGTCGTGCCGGAGCCCTGGGCCTCGATGTATGACCCGCAACAGATTCCGCCCTGGCCCAATTTCCACGATACGTTCGAGAACAAGCCGCAGGTACACATCCGGCACAAGTTCCATCGGGGCGTGCACAATTTCACGTGGGAGGACTGGCAGCCGGCCGTCGCGAAGTACTTCGGCTACGTGAGCTACCTGGACTCACTCTTCGCCAAGCTCCTGCAAACGCTCGACGACCTGGGCATCCGGGATGACACGCTCGTCATTTACAATACGGACCACGGCGATTTCACTGGTAGCCACGGCCAATTCAACAAGGGCCCTCTGCTCTACCAGGAGGTCTACCACATTCCTTTGATTATGCGCTGGCCGCGCCAGATTCCTGCCGAAACTACCACCACGCACTTCACCAGTCTCATCGACATCATGCCCACCATATTGCAAGCCGCAGACCTCCCAGTACCGGACAATCTAGATGGGGAAGCGCTACAGCCGTTGTGGAGCGACCCCCAGGACCCGGAGTGGCGGGAGGTCTTGGGCTGCGAGTTCCACGGCGATGAAGTCGGGCTCTTCTCATCGCGCTTGATCCGCTATAAGCACTACAAATTCGTGTACAATCCGCACGCCATCGATGAGCTCTACGACTTGGACAGTGATCCCTACGAGTTGGTAAACCACTGCGATGATCCAGCCTATAAAGACATTCGTCACGACCTGCTGCGACGCCTTATGGTCTGGATGAACGAGACTCAAGATCCCTGGCGCCGCTGGGCAGGAAAGTGGCTGCCGCTCACGTAGCGCTAGCCACCAGGCAGGCACGCAAGTCAATTGGAGAAATAGAAACTAAGCGAGCCGTAGCGCGGGGGCTTGTCATCCGTAACCTTCCGTTGCGCAGAGACCTGCCCCAAAGACGCGGGTTCGCACGGGACGTGCGCGTAACCTGCGCTACCCGCATGACCCCATCACACGGAGGGCTGACCCATCTGGGAACGCGGGCGTCTCGCCCGCATCAGCAAGACCCGTCGCACGGGGGACCTGACCCTTTTCTGCCAGTCGCAGAAGGTCCTAGTGACGTGGGATACATACTAAACTGAAAATACGGGCGGTCGGTGCGATGAACACCGCCATCCAATCTCCTCAAATCCACCGACGCCAACTGACCACGAACAATGACAGAATCGCGGAAAACAAGCACACATGCCGACACGGCGCTCAGCGCGCCGCGAGCGCGAGCAATGCTCGAGAGTCTGGATAGGCTTGCGCTCTACGACGGTATTCTCACCAACCCCGTCGGACAGAGCTATTGCGCCATGCTGCGCTGCGTGGCGGCGGGAGAGTCGCCACACCAGTTTGTTGCGGCCGCCGCCAAACTGAGCGGTTTGCTCGCGCAGCACAGCGAACGCCACACGGGGCGGGCGGATGGCGATGCCTGGCAGCACTTTCTGGTTCAACAAATAGTTGAGGCTGAGAACGCATTCACGCAAAGTGCTGCACTCGCCGGGCCTAACGGCTTAAGTGCTGCCCTGCGATCACTAGCGAAAGAAGACCTCTCAATCCTCCAACGACTGTTCGACCTCAACGCCGCGGCCTGGCAGACGTTAGTGCGTCATCTCGAATTGGATGAGACACTGCCCTATCTGGCCTGGGATGACTTTTCTTCTCCAAGTCCATCCGACAATGATAGGCACGAGCAAGATTTACGCGAGAGACTATCATCACTGCAAGACTGGCGGGAAGCAGTTGTCCCGCTTGCCGCTTACTACCGCCAGCACGGCACGGGAGACTTTGCCCGCTACAGCGCCTTCCGCTGGGTGCATGCCGCTCCTGGCGGGCGCTTGCAAGGCATTGCCCGTCCCGATCCCATACGGCTGGAAGAGCTCATTGGCGACGAGAGGCAGCGGAACCTCTTGATGCAGAATACTGAACATCTCCTCGCAGGCTACCGGGCGAATAATGTGTTGCTCTGCGGGGATCGCGGCACCGGCAAGTCGTCCTCCATCAAAGCGTTGTTGCACCGCTACCGCGATCAAGGGCTCCGCCTCATTGAAGTGGCTAAGGACGACTTGGGCGACTTCCATCACATCGTGGAGACACTGCAGGAGAAACCGCAATCCTTCGTAGTCTTCGTCGATGATCTTTCCTTCGAGCCTCACGAGACCGATTACAAAGCGTTGAAGGCTGTGTTGGAGGGCAGTGTAGCCGCGCAACCGCGTAACGTCGTCATCTACGCCACGTCGAACCGCAGCCACCTCATTCGCGAGAATTTCTCCGACCGCGCGGGAATCTTGGAGGGCGAGGTGCACCCTAAGGAAACATTGCAGGAGACGTTTTCCCTTAGCGACCGCTTCGGCATTCGCATCGCGTTCGTTTCACCGACCCAGGCGCAGTATCTCAAGATTGTGACCGCACTTGCCGAGCAACGATGCCTTGCCATCGATCATACCGACCTGCGCGCCCGCGCCATCACCTGGGCTCAACAGCAGAACGGCTTTTCCGGCCGCACGGCGCGTCAGTTCGTCGATTTCTTAGAAGGCGACCTGGGCAAGAGCAGGGCGCCGTAGACCGCCTTTCACACAAGACAAGGAAGCGGCGCGTCCGTCACGCTCTCCACTCCGACCGATGATTTTATTCGCAAATGGAGACCTTTGCGAAACGCCTTCCCCTGGCGAGGAAAACCGGGATGGGAGTAAGAAGGATGATGTTAAGTTACGGTGGGCTTAACATGCGTCCCTGGATTCCGGCTTTCGCCGGAATGACGAATTATGCAAAGGTCTTCAAATAGACGACTTTCCTCTATACTCTTGACAGTCACAGGAGCGGGAAACTACACTGACAACGACAGCGAGAGAGGGTACGAAAGCCTAATCATCGCTGGAGGATATTCAACGTCTGAGTGCACACAGGAGGCAGTGTGATGTCTACCTACCAAGTCACGAGGCGACGCCTGATGGGCGCCGGCGCCACCCTTGGAGTTGCCGGTCTCCTTGCCGCTTGCGGGCAAGCGCAGATGACCGGTGAAGCCGCGCCAGCGGAAGAGACCACCACAGAAGAGGCGAAACCGGAAACGATGGAAGTGGTGAACATCGTATATGCATCGCCGGAAAGCCCGGCGCGCCAGGAGAAGGAAATCGCCATCTTCAATGACTTCAACGACCAGCACGCCAACATTCAGGTGGAGGTTGCCGGTCAGGCCGGCGGCTGGCGCGGAGTATATGAGAAGTTCATGACAGCCCACGCCGGCGGCGTAACCATCGACTTTGTGCACAATGGCTGGCTGACGTGGGACCGCATGTTCCAGGCGGAGGCCATTCTTGATTTGACCGAGTTCTTCAAAGCCGACAAGCTCGTACCGGCAGAGATGT
>VXOZ01000233.1 GCA_009839775.1 Chloroflexota bacterium
TCTACGAACTTCTGGAGGTAGCCCACCCAGACGACACCGCCAGCCGCGTTACGGATCTTTTCCTTTTCGTTTTGATCGCCCTGAACGTCGTCGCGGTGATTGTGGAAACGGTGGAAGACCTGGCGACGCAGTACGCCGTCGTCTTTCAATACTTCGAGGTCTTCTCGGTGGGGGTGTTTACGGTAGAGTACGTACTGCGCCTCTGGACGTGCGTCGCGGATCCACGCTATGCGAGTACGTTCCGCGGTCGTATCCGCTTTGCCGGCTCATGGCACGCCGTGGTCGACATCCTGGCGATTCTCCCCTTTTACCTACCTATGTTTTTGCCAATAGACCTGCGCATCATCCGCGCCTTGCGCTTCTTCCGTCTCCTGCGCTTCCTAAAACTGAGCCGCTATTCCGAATCTATGCGCATCTTTGGCAAGGTGCTCCGCAGCGAACGCTCGGAATTGATGGTGGCCTTGTTTGTCGCCGGCGTCTTGCTCGTGCTCGGCTCCAGCTTTCTCTATCTTGTTGAGCACGAAGCGCAACCCGACAAATTCTCCAGCATCCCTGCCGCCATGTGGTGGGGTGTAGCTACGCTGACAACGGTGGGGTACGGCGATGTCGCGCCGATAACACCGCTCGGGCGCTTTCTCGGCGCGATTGTGGCCGTGATGGGCATTGGCATGTTTGCCCTGCCGGCCGGCATACTCGCCTCCGGCTTTGCGCGAGAGATGAGCAAACATCGCGGCGAACCGGCAGTCTGCCCACACTGCGGCGAGCCCATCAGTGAAGTCGAGGGTGAGTGAGGGCTGCTGAGAGGAAGTCCTGTGATCTTGTGTATCCCAAAGGCACAGTAAAGGGTTGAAGTCGCTGGTTGGTTGCTAACCGATAGCAGTTGCAGACTGCCCACGCCGATTCGCACAAGCGCCTGGTCCCATAGGCCGGTTACTCTTCTTCGTACTGCCCCCGCGCTTCCAAGTACTCCCGCGCATAGCCCAAATAGGTCTCCGCGTTGCTATAGATGCGCGCAAGCTCCTGGTCGGTGACCTCGCGCAGCAGCTTGCCCGGCACGCCGAGAACAAGCGAGCGTGCTGGAAACTCTTTCCCTTCCGCGAGCACTGCGCCCGCGCCGACGATGCTTTCCGGTCCCACCGACGCGCCATTGAGCAGCAGCGCGCCCATGCCGATGATGCAGTGATCGCCCACGCTGGCGCCATGGATGACCGCAGTATGCCCGGTCGTAACATGCGAACCGACTTTCGACGGAAACCCGTGGTCGGTGTGCACGACGCAGTTCTCCTGTATGCTGGTATGCGATCCAATAACGATAGGCGCAAAGTCACCGCGCAGCACCGCCCCGTACCACACGCTGGCATAGTCGCCCAGCTCTACGTCGCCAATGACATAGGCGTTCTCAGCGATGAAGACATTCTTGCCAACGCGCGGCATCACCCCCTTGTACGGCAGTAGTGGCACGTATCATTCTCCTCTCACATCTGGTTGCTATGTCAATATAATAACGGATGCATAAACTGCTTGGTTGTTGCCCTCCCGAGGCGCCGGCGTTCAGGGCTATCATAGCACCGTTGCGCTTCAAGTCGCGTGCCACAATTCGCTGCCAGGGAGCACAACGCTACTGGCACGTAGCGCACGTGTACGTGAGCTAGTGCCTATGCTATGGTGATATGGAACCAGCATGACACCACTCAGATGATTCAAGGAGTACATAGACAATGGCGGTTACGACAGAACCGAAGCACTTTGGACTACTGATAGACGGGGAGTGGCTCGAACGGCGTGACGGCAAGTTGCTGGAAGTGCGCAGCCCTAACGACGGCCAGGTATTCGCTACGCTGCCGGAAGCGACGCAAGACGAGCTGGACGCCGCCATCGAGGCAGCGCAACGTGCCTTTGACAGGCAGGAACTCTCCCCAAATCAGCGTTACGAAATCCTC
Organism: Chloroflexota bacterium; assembly: GCA_009839775.1. GTDB lineage: Bacteria > Chloroflexota > UBA11872 > VXOZ01 > VXOZ01 > VXOZ01. Next base: position 1,941 of record VXOZ01000233.1, read on the forward strand.
TACAAGGCATCCCAGCTTCTTTCTGAGCGCGTCGAGGACATCGCCTTCCACATGAGCATGGAGGGCGGCAAGCCCATCAAAGAAGCGCGTATGGAAGTGGGACGCGCCGCCAGCACGATCCTCGTGGCAGCGGAAGAAGCAAAGCGCATTCACGGCGAGCAGATTCCGGTAGAGGCTGCCGTGGCCTCCGAGAAACGCTTGGCGTTCACCATGCGCCAGCCGATTGGGGTGATCTGCTGCATTTCGCCATTCAACTTCCCCGCCATCCTTGTGGCGCACAAGATTGCCCCCGCCATTGCGGCCGGTAACACAGTGGTCCTCAAGCCCGCCAGCGCGACACCGGTCACGGCGGTGAAGATCTGCCAGGCTTTCCTGGATGCGGGCTTGCCGGCGGGTCACCTGAACCTCGTAGTCGGCGGCGGCGCAACCCTGGGCGAGTGGCTCATCCAGGATGAGCGCTTTGCCATGTATTCGTTCACCGGCTCCGCCGAAGTCGGCAAACACCTGCGCAACAGCATCGGACTACGTCGCGCCACGTTGGAATTGGGCGCTAATTCTCCCGTCATCGTCGACAAGACCGCCGACGTGCAAGCAGCCGCTGAGGGCGTTGCCCAGGGCGGCTACATGAACGCCGGTCAGGTGTGCACATCGGCGCAACGCATTCTTGTGCACCGCGACATCGAGGAGGAATTCGTGGCTGCCTTAGTGCCGCAGGTGGAAAACTTGAACGTCGGGCCCTCCTACGAAGACACCACCGACGTCGGCCCCATGGTCACGCTGAGCGCTGCAGAACGTGTGGAAGCGTGGTTCAAAGAAGCGGCGGCCGACGGCGCGACCGTGCACTGTGGTGGCTCGCGCGATGCCCAGTTCGTCACACCGGCAGTGATTAGCGGCGTGCGCTCCGACATGCGGATTTTCCAGGAAGAGCTATTCGGTCCCGCGGTCACCGTAACCGTGTTTGACGACATCGATGAAGCGATCTCCCTGGCAAACGACTCCCGTTACGGCCTGCAGGGCGGCATCTTTACAAATGACCTGGAAACCGCCTGGAAAGCCGCCAAGCAGGTGCACATCGGCGCCCTGATGATTAACGACACGTCTCGCTACCGCGCCGACCAGATGCCGTTCGGCGGCGTGAAAGAGAGCGGCATGGGCCGTGAGGGTCCCAAGTTCGTCATCGAAGAGATGACCGACCTGAAGCTGGTGGTCTTCAACTTGCAAGGGTAAGCCCGTACCTTAGCTCTAAAGAGACAGCAAGCGGAAGGACAAGGCTTGGTCAACCTCAATTGGGGTGCTGATAGAATCGTCTAAAGCAACGCGGGGGCTTGTCCCCCGCCGCTTGCTTTTGAGAGTTTAGTGGTGCATTTGCGCGGTCGCTCCTTGGTCAAGAGTGCTGTTGCACAACAGCCATACTTGGCATAAGCGTTCTGAGTGCACCTAATGAATCCAAACCTATTCAGAGAAGGTAGACGTTCACCATGCCGGAAGACCGCATGCTCAGTGTAGAGGAGGCGTTTTCCCGCATCGTCTCCCAGTTCTCCGTGCTGGAAGCGGAGACGGTACCACTCATGGACACCCTTGGTCGTGTGCTCGCGGAGGACGTGATCAGCGCGGAGGACGTGCCCGCCTTCGACAACTCGGCCATGGACGGTTACGCCGTGCGCTTTGCCGATACGCAGACGGCGAGCGAATCTGATCCGGTCAAGCTGCGGGTTGTCGGGGACCTGGCTGCAGGCGCCGTGCCGGACGCGCCGCTGGGACCCGGTGAGGCCGTGCGCATCATGACCGGCGCGCCGGTTCCACCGGGCAGCGACGCCGTCGTGCCGTTCGAGGACACCGACCGCACGGATTGGGCGAAATTCGGCACGCCCCCCGGCGCGAGCGGCGATCCCGCCACTGTCGGCATTCTGCTGCCGCCGGAGTACCAGGACAACGTGCGCTTTCGCGCAGAGGACATTGAGACCGGCGAGACGGTGCTCACCCAGGGTAAGCGGATTCGCGCGGCGGAGATCGGTGTGATGGCGTCCTTGGGCAAGACCGAGGTGGCGGTTTACCGGCGGCCGGTTGTGGCAGTGATCCCCACCGGCGATGAGGTGGTCGACATCGAAGAGCCGTTGGAGCCGGGACAGGTGCGCAACAGCGCGGCCCACGCCTTAGAAGCACTGGTAACC
>VXOZ01000086.1 GCA_009839775.1 Chloroflexota bacterium
TTCAGCTTGGGGTACGGGGACTTTCGCGCGGTCACCGATGTTTCCATTGAGTTTCCGCGCAAGAAGATTACGGCCGTTATTGGCCCCTCCGGCTGCGGCAAGAGCACGCTCCTGCGCGGGATCAACCGCATGAACGAGCTCATTGGCGGCGTCCGCACGCAAGGCAACGTGCTGCTGGAAGGCACCAATATCTACGCGGATACAGTGGACCCCGTGGAGGTGCGCCGCCGCATCGGCATGGTCTTCCAAAAGCCGAATCCGTTCCCGCGCTCTATCCGCGATAATATCCTCTTCGGGGCGCGAGTCAACGGCTATCAGGCCAATGAAGACGAGCTGGTGGAAGCCTCGCTGCGGAGCGCAGCCTTGTGGGATGAGGTCAAGCACGATCTCAAGCAGAGCGGTCTCGCGCTTTCCGGCGGTCAGCAGCAACGCCTCTGCATTGCCCGCGCCATCGCGGTCTCACCGGAAGTCTTGCTCATGGACGAGCCGTGCTCGGCGCTGGACCCCATCGCGACGCTGAAAATCGAAGACTTGATGCGCGAGCTTGCCAAAGACTTCACCATCATCATCGTGACTCATAACATGCAGCAGGCCGCCCGCGTCTCCGACTTTACGGCCTTCATGCTCTCTGAGGATACGGCGCGGGGCAAGCTGATCGAGTTCGGCCCCACTACCGACCTCTTCACGAATCCCACGGACGAGCGTACCGAGGCGTACATCACTGGCCGCTTTGGCTAGAGACTAATCAATCTCCTCATACTGGACTGAAGCCAAGACAGCACCACCAAAACATTACTGTTCTGGCTTTTTCTTTTGGACAGTTGACCGTTTCGATTTCCAAACACTGGGAAACGAACGCAACACCTAAAGGTTCTGAAACAGACTTAGAGTCCAACTATTCACTTGCGGTCTTGTTGTCTGTTTGCAACTAATTTGGGTCTAAGCCTTGCAACGTACAATTGATTCTGCCCACATCAAAGTGTATAGTGTACAATCTCATTGTCATTGGCGAGGGCACAGGCCTTAGGAGGAGAAGATATGCCCGCATCTCCCGAAGGGAAAGCGGAGGGCAATGGACAAGTAGAGCGAGTTGAGGTGCCAATTCGTTGGGAGAACCCTGACGACATTCCACTGGCCTATGCTGGCCAAATCCTAGTCCGCCATACGAAGAATGACTTTATGATCAGATTCTACCAAGTAGTCGATCCGCCTGGAACCTCAGATGAACAGCCTGACATCATTGCATCCCAAGGATATATGTCTGCTCGTTGTGTTGCCAGTATCGCGGTTTCTGCTGGCACAATGGCTGAATTCATGGAGGTCTTGCAGGATAACTACCAGAAATACTTGTCACGATACGGAGACCAAGAGCCAGAAAGTGATTAGTATGGAACCCCCAGTCTATGTCCCGACGGATGAGAGTCTGTCTTCGAGTGGAAGGCACTACAACTTAGGTGCATTCTTGGTTTGGCGAATACGTGACCAAGATCGGGTATTCGTTCTCAATTCCCCACTCCTATTGGAGTACAGTCAGGAGGGCAAGTCCACCTGGAAGTGCGCCGAGAGAACTTTGGAAATCGAATGCTACGGAAGAAGCCGGAATGAGGCGTTCTCACGGTTTAGCGTAAAGTTCTCGATTCTTTGGGACGAGATAGTTAGTGAGGAGGATGATCAACTCACGCCAAAAGCCGTCGCACTAAAGCGTAGAATGCGGGCAGTAGTGGTGACGGTCAAGGAAGGTGATATTGGCACAGTTACCAGTCAGGAAACTACGCAGACAACTGACTCGCAAGGGATTCGAACAGAAATCTGGGAGGCAGGATCACATAACCTACTTCCTGCATATCAATGGGCGTAAGACTGGGGTTCTTGTATTCTGGAGCCATGGCGAGAGGGAGTTGTCTGAAGGGATTCAAGCATTCATTCGTCGCGAGATGCACTTAAACAAGAAGCAGTTCGATAGTTTCATTGATTGCTCCTTAGGTAAGGAACAGTACGCTTCGATTATCGAGAACAAAGGGTTGGTTTAGTGTTTTGGCCTACTCAGGCGCTCTAGTCGCCGCTCTTGGAGTGGAGACAACGTGCCAACCATCCTGACTGAAGTGATCTCTCTCGCTCACACTTAGCTTCAGCATGAACCATCCAAGACTGGCGAATTCAAGGCTCCTGCACTATCTCCGTGTCCAAGCTGCTTAGGCTACCCTTGAATAGCTCTCTCGATACGTACCCGCCGCACTAGTCTTTGCGCTGCAATTGGTACTGCGGTATCGCCACCAGCTGGCCGCCGTTGGCGGCAGACTCGGCGGCGCAGACGCCCGGTAGGGTGTACATGATGCCGTCGTAGACGTCTATAGGCGCCGGGCCGCCGGTGCGGATGGCCTTGAAGAAGTCCTTCAGCATGTACCACTCAGCAGTGCCGTGACCGCCGAGAGTTGCGGCCTCCTCCGCGTCGGGGAAGTTTATGCCCAGTGGCAGATTGTCCGGCACGGTGAATTCGCTTTCTCCCGCGTAGCGGAATTTCGGTTCGTCTTTGCGAATCCAGCCGGAATCAAAGGTCGCCTTGGTACCCATGAAGACCTGGCGATGATTGCCCCAGTGGGAATTGGCGAATGAACAGGAAATGCGCACGATGCTGTCGTCGGTCATGCGGAAGACCGCCACCTGGTAGTCGTCGAGGTCCGGTTCATAGTGCTCTTTTGCACCGAGACAGACGACCTCCACCGGATACTGTCCGGTGACCCACATAACCGGGCCGAGGCTGTGGGTGAGATAGGTGATGGGCGGCATATACGACCGCCACATGCGATTGCCGTGCTCGTCGCGCCGCAGTCTGGGGATATTGTGAATATACTCGGCTTCCGCGGCAAAGATCTGGCCGAAGTCACCCCGCTCGTTGAGGTGCTTTAGCGTGTGCACATACGCCCAGTAGCTGCAGTTTTCGCCGCACATGTAGAGGGCGTCGCTCTTTTCCTGCGCGGCGACCAGTTGTTTGGCCTCTTCCCGTGTGGCGAGAATGGGAATCTCGGAGATGACGTTCACGTTCGCCTCGAGTACCTGGATTGAATGCTCCGCATGCTGGGGCGCCGGTGTCGCTACAACGACCAGGTCCAAGTCTTCTGCCAGCAGTTCCTCCAATGACGCAAAGCCCTTGGGCACGTTGTGCTCCGCGCACACCGTTTCCCGCCGCTCGGCATCCCAATCCGCCACCGCGGTCACGCTGACGCCGTCCATGGCCTGGAGCACGCGCACATAACTCCGTCCGCGCCGCACGCCGAGTACGCCCGCCCGCAATTCGCTGTTCATGGCACTTCTCGCTCCATTTTGCTCCTAGTTAGGAATGAACTCTCTCTCCTGGCGGAGAAGGTGAATGTCTGCCCTAGACATGATAGGGGGTGACGTAATCAATTCAGCCTTCGCGCGATCTCTGTTTAAGCTCTCGAAAATCCATCCGCCGCTTACCAATTCCCCTCTCAGCAAGGGTTTCATTCCCTCTCCCTGAGGAGAGGGCCAGAGCCCACCCCGTACTTGATCCGGGGGTGGAGGATGGCAATTTAGGACTCGCGCGCCATCTCAAAGTCTTCCAAATGCCTTTGCGCCAGTAATCTGTTCAGTTAAGTGTGGTGGTCTTATTCCCTCTCCCGGGGGAGAGGGCTAGGGTGAGGGCGTCGAAACACCCATAGCTTCTCGCGCTATGCTTTGCGCTGCAATTGGTACTGCGGAATGGCAACCGGCCGGCCGCCGTTGGCGGCTGATTCTGTCGCACAAATCCCCGGCAGACTGTACATGATGCCTTCGTAAACGTCGATCGGCACGGAGCCGCCGGTGCGGATGGCTGTGAAGAAGTCCTCAAGCATGTACCATTCGGCGGTGCCGTGACCCCCGAGCGCAGCGGTTGCCGGCGCATCGGGAAAGTTTGTGCCCAGCGGCAGGTTATCGGGTATCGTGAAGTCGCCTCCCGCGTACCGAAACTTCGGCTCATCCTTGCCGATCCAGCCGGAATCGAATGTCGCTTTCGTGCCCATGAAAGACTGACGATGATTGCCCCATTGGCAGTTTGCGAACGAACACGTTATGCGCACGACACTATCATCCGTCATGCGG
>VXOZ01000190.1 GCA_009839775.1 Chloroflexota bacterium
GCCGGACAAGATTTCCCCAATCACGTCGTGGTTGCGCCTGGACACACTCCCGCGCTACTGTGCTATTGAATTCATTCAAGTAAAGAAGGATTGCCAACACCATGGGCAAACTCGAAAGCGAACTATCCCGTCTGCCCGATACAGCCACGCTCACACTAGAAGGCGACGTTGCCGCGCAGATGATCGCCGGCATTCACCGCTACTTGGATCGGGAACTGGCCGCTGCCGATAGCGTTGCGGAGGAGTCTTTGCAGTCGCTAGCGGACTCCGCCGAAACATCCGACGCGCGCATTGCCGCAAAGCGACAGGAATTCGCACACAATATCGGCGTCATTGACGAGCGTAAACCTGCTGCGGCCCTGGAATTCGTGTGCTCGACAACCGACCCCTTCCGCGTCGCCGCCACGCGAACGTACGACGTTCACGCCACTCGCTGGCCGGTGCTGGAAGGAGTTGAAGGCGAAGGCCTGCTCCTGCGGCCCAAACAACCGCCCATTGCCCACGTGATTGCGGTGCCCGATGCCGATTGTCCTCCAGAGATGCTCGCGGGCCTCGCGCCCGGCGTCCCGCCGGAGCAGCAGTTCGCGCGGCGCTTGGTGGAAATGGGGTGTCAGGTGGTGGTGCCGGTGCTCATCGACCGTGAGCACACGTGGTCGGGCAATCCCGCCATTCGCATGACCGACCAGCCCCACCGCGAGTATGTTTACCGCATGGCCTGCGAAATGGGACGCCACGTCATCGGCTACGAGGTGCAGAAGCTCTTGGCGCTCGTGGGCTTCTTTGCGGCGCAACCGGCGCCGGAAGACGTGCCGGTGGGGGTGTTTGGCTTTGGCGAGGGCGGCCTGCTGGCGCTCTACAGCGGCGCGCTGGACGAACGGATCGCTGCAGTGGGCGTAAGCGGTCATTTCCGCAACCGCACCCAATTGTGGCAAGAGCCGCTCTACCGCAACGTCTGGCGTCTGCTGCGCGGCTTTGGCGATGCCGAACTCGCCAGCATGGTCGCCCCGCGCGCTTTGATTGTCGAGGCTGCAAACGCGCCTGACATTCCCGGCCTGCCGCCCATACTCGATTTAGAACGTGTGCGCGGACGAGTTGGCGCGCCGGGAAAGATCGAATCCGCGCCGCTAACGGAAGTTCAGGCCGAGGTAGATCGAGCGCGGAGGACGTTCGAAGTTTACGACGCGGCAGCGAATCTTGTGCTGATTGAGCCGACGGGAGAAGATGCCGGACCCGGTTCAGCATCAGCCCTCGAGGCGCTGCTGCATGGCCTGGGTGTTGAGCCAGGAAGCGAAGCACCGGTAAGCGCGCCCCGTGACGCCCGAACCGGCTTCGACCCAACCGCGCGCATGCAGCGCCAATTGAACCAAATCGTCACCCACGTGCAACAGCGCCTCGAACTGGCGTGGCGCACGCGGGAAGAATTCTGGTCGGAGGCGGATACGTCTTCTTTGGAGGCTTGGGAAGCGTCCAACGCCACCTATAGAGAGCGGTTCTGGGAAGACCTCATCGGGCGCTGTCCCGATCCAAGTCTGCCTTTCAATGCCAAGAGCCGTCCGTACGGCCAGAGCGATGCGTGGATCGGCTACGAATTGACGCTGGACGTGCATCCCGACATCTTTGCCCACGGCATCTTGCTAGTGCCCAAAGACATTGCCCCCGGCGAACAGCGGCCGGTGGTGGTCTGCCAGCACGGACTCGAAGGACGTCCTGAGGACGTGATCAAAGAGGAAGAGGGCCCGTACCATGCCTTTGCCGCGCGGCTGGCGGAACGCGGCTATATCACCTACGCACCCCAGAATCCCTACATCGGCTACCACGAGTTTCGCACGCTCCAGCGCAAAGCCAATCCCTTGGGCTGGACGCTGTTCACCTTTGCCATTGCCCAGCACGAGCAACAACTCCGCTGGCTGTCCTCGTTGCCGTTTGTCGATCCCGACCGCATCGGCTTCTACGGCCTCTCCTACGGCGGCAAGGCGGCCATGCGCATACCGACGGTGCTGACCCGGTACGCGCTTTCCATCTGCTCCGGCGACTTCAACGAATGGGCACGCAAGTGCGCGAGCACCGACTACTTCTCGGGCTACATGTTCAACCATGAGTGGGAGATGCAGGAGTTCAACCTGGGGCAGACCTTCAACTACGCCGAAATGGCCTATCTCATGGCGCCGCGCCCGTTCATGGTGGAGCGCGGCCACCGCGACGGCGTGGCCTCAGACGAATGGTGCGCCTACGAATACGCGCGAGTCCAGCGCCGCTACGCCGACCTCGAGATCCCCGACCGCGCCGAAATCTACTACTTCGACGGCGGCCACATGATAGAAAGCACGGGTACGTTTGCGTTTCTAGATAGGCATCTGAACTGGAAGCCACGCAAGAGTTAGCCGCAAGATGAAGCTCTCACGAAGATCAATGCTTGCAAGCACGGCGGCGCTCGCTGCCGGGTGTAGCTTTGCAGAGCCGCCGCTTGATGCGCCGAGCGTGCCGCAAGCGGTCGCACTGAATGTAGCGGCGCCCTCTTACGGTTCCTTAGGCAATCCGCTCCTTACGGAGGAAAGGTCTGAGGACACGTACAGACGGGGACTAACTACGCTTGAGTCAAATAGAGAGAGTCCTTACGGTCCAACGCGCGGCGGGTACAGCCTTGCGTTGCAGTTCTATGAGGAGTTGTATCCACACAATGTAGAGCCAATAACAACCGAAGAAGCCCGAACGGCGGCGCTCGACACAGTCGAAGCATTGCTGGCAGACCTCGTAATCCTAGCTTCGCACGATGCGACGCGGCTGGGGCCGGAAGGACTCCTGCTGCCCTTGGACCGCTTTAGCGGCCCGGCGGGAGCCGAGCTTAAGCGGGAATTCTTCCCCAGCGTTCTCGATCAGTTTCGGCGAGACGGCGCGCTCTACGCGCTGCCCATCGGCGCACGCCCGCTTATGCTCTACTACGACGAGGATCACTTTAAGTTGCATGGCGTGCCGCCGGTGGACGCAAGCTGGGATTGGGACGACCTGTTGGAAAGCGCCGTCAGGCTGACGACGCGCGAGGTGGACGGCACGGTGGCGCGTTGGGGGCTGATTGCCCATTTGCATGATCCCTGGTGGGCGCTGTGGCAAAACAGGGCTGAGGCGGTTGATCCGGTCACATTGCAGTGCCGCTTGCAGGAGCCGGCAGCGGTGGAAGCCCTGCAATTCGTGCACGACTTGATACACAAGTATCGCGTTTCGCCACCGGTGCCTTTAAGAGACCTGTTTGAGTTGATTCTTGGACAGCGATCGCTGCCGGCAATGTTGTATAGCCACGATGCACTGCTTCACTCTGGGTTCCGTACGGCGGCGCTGCCCCGGGGCAGGGCGCGCGCGGTGCCGGTGCGAGGCCACTTTGGCATCGGCATTGCCGCGCGCACAACGCATACCGAGGCGGCCTACACGGCGCTGCGGGGCCTGGCGCAGTCGTTGCAGGAGGAGGCGGCCGTGCCTGCGAGTAGAGCGGCAGTGGCGAGACTGGAGGAGATTCGCACTGACCTCCGACCTGAAGAGGTTGCAGCGCTACAGCTCTCGCTGGAGCACGGCCGGGCGGAACCGCTGCCCGCGCCGCCATTGGGCACCTATTGGGAAGGGCTGCTGAGCTTCGAGGACGGTGACGACGTGACGACCATGGTAAATCGCGCCTGCGATTACTTGCGCACGCATCAGCAACAAAGCGCGTCGCCACCGCTCTGGGGTCGAGCAGTCTGACTAACGCAGCACCCATCTAGCAATGAACAGTATCTCTGGTAGCGCAGGTTTGCAACCTGCGCCCATAGCCGCGATCAAGCCGCCCCGTCTGGCACCACTGCTCATGCGCAATGAAGTGTCTATGCGGCACACTTCACCCTTCGACAAGCTCAGGGCGAACGGAACAGATTGGTTTGGTTGGTAAAGACTCCGTTCGTGCTGAGCCCGTCGAGGCATGAACGGGAGCACAGATACGAAAGTTAGTCTTCCCGACTCCACAATTGGCCCTTCGACAAGCTCAGGGCGAACGGAAAAGGCGGCATCATCTCGGGTCAGGTGTTACCGCTCCGACTGCGGCATGGGCTCGGGCTTCACGCGGATGGTGTACTCG
>VXOZ01000467.1 GCA_009839775.1 Chloroflexota bacterium
ATAGGGTGGCTAACGCGCAGCAAGAAGCGCAACGGATTCTCGAGAGAGGACAGGAAGAGCTTCGCGCTGAAGTCGCCCATGCCCGGCGCGAGTTGCGTCAGGAAGTAGCCACTCTATCTGTCGCGGTGGCGGGGAAGCTCATCCAAGAGAGCCTCGACTCTGAGAAGAACCGCGAGCTGGCGGCACGTCTCGTGTCAGACTTGGATGATTCATCGTGAGCAGCTCCATCAACGTACGTCGCTACACGCGTGGCGTGCTGGACTATGCGCAGCAGACGAATTCGCTTGACCGTTGGCGAGATGACATGACAGTCCTCCAAGCCATTGGCGAGGACCGCGCTATTCGGCACTTCTTAGAAGACCCTCGACTCTCAGTTGCGGAGCGAATAGAGACGGTTGACCGTTCTGTCGGCGACCGACTCTCTGATGCGGGGCGGGAACTCTTGGGCATTCTCATAGAAGACCGTGCGGTGCGGATCCTACCCCAACTCACCCGACAGGTATTGCGTGAAGCGGACAGGATTGAAGGAATTGCCCGCATTCAAGTAACGAGCGCGGAACCGTTGACCGATGAGCTGCGACAGCAGTTGCAGAATTCTCTGGGAAAAGACGGTCGCACAGTGCATTTGGAAGAAGTAGTAGATCCTACGATCATCGGTGGTTTGATTTTACGAGAAGAAGACCGACTATTGGACCTCAGTGTCCACGCGTCGCTTAGGGCGATGGAAGAGCAGTTGGCGCGCGTATAATGCAGAGCCGCTGACTGTGAGCACAGTCGACTACTGCGCGCGTGCCCTTGGAAAGGAGAGAGGGCCTCTTGAGCATCAAGTCTGAAGATATAACCTCGGCACTACGTCAGCAGATTGAAGCGTTTGATCGCCCCAGCGAGGCGGTAGATGTAGGCACCGTTGTGGAAGCGGGAGACGGCATCGCACGTATCTTCGGCCTCTCCGGCGTGATGAGCAGCGAAATCCTGGAGTTCTCCAACGGTGTGTATGGCTTGGCCCTCAACCTCGAGGAAGACACCGTCGGCGCGGTCATCATGGGTCCCTACGAAGACATTAAGGAAGGGGACGAGGTCCAAGGCACCGGACGCGTTATGTCGGTCCCCATTGGGCCTGAACTTACCGGCCGCGTGGTCAATTCGCTCGGGCAGCCCGTAGACGGTAAAGGCCCGATCAACACGTCGGAAACGAGCGTTATCGAGAAAGTGGCCCCGGGCGTCGTTACGCGCGAGAGTGTGAACGTTCCGCTGCAGACGGGCATCAAGGCCATCGACTCCATGATCCCCATCGGTCGCGGCCAGCGCGAGCTTATCATTGGCGACCGCCAGACCGGCAAGACGGCAATTGCCCTCGACACTATCATCAACCAAAAGGGCAAAGGCGTCATCTGCATTTATGTCGCTATCGGCCAGAAAGAATCTGACATCGCCAACGTGATGACGATTCTCGACCGCCACGGCGCCATGGACCACACCATCATTGTTGCCGCTGGCGCTTCCGATCCGGCGGCGTTGCTCTATCTCGCTCCATTTGCCGGCTGCACGATGGGTGAGTATTTCCGTGACAAGGGCGAGGATGCACTTGTAATCTATGACGACCTCAGCAAGCACGCGTGGGCATACCGCCAGGTCTCCCTGTTGCTGCGCCGTCCGCCCGGTCGCGAAGCGTATCCTGGCGACGTCTTTTACTTGCACTCGCGCCTACTCGAACGCGCTTCCTGTCTCAACGACAACTTTGGCGGTGGCACGCTGACGGCACTCCCCATCATCGAGACCCAGGCCGGTGACGTGTCCGCCTACATCCCCACCAACGTGATTTCGATTACGGACGGACAAATCTATCTTGAGCCGGACCTCTTCTACGCCGGTCAGAGACCGGCGGTGAATGCCGGTATTTCGGTGTCCCGTGTCGGCGGCGACGCGCAGATCAGGGCGATGAAGCAGGTGGCCGGTCGCTTGCGGTTGGACATGGCGCAGTACCGCGAACTTGCCGCCTTTGCGCAGATTGGCTCGGACCTCGACCGCGTCACGCGGCAGCAACTGGAACGCGGACAACGCGCGATGGAGATTCTCAAGCAGCCTCAGTACGTCCCCTTGCCCGTCGAGAATCAGGTCATCAGCATCTTTGCCTTGAATGGCGGTGAGTTGGACGACGTAGCCGTGGGCGATATTGGCCGCTTTGAAACCGAACTGCTGCAGTATATCTCCTCCAGCCACCCGGAACTGGCAAATGAGATAAGAGAATCCCAGGAACTGACCGACGAGGGGGAAAAGAAGCTGGGAGCGGCGATACAGCAATTCAAGCAGGATGTCTTCCAGCCTTCCGTGCAGACAGGAGCAGCCTAAGTGCCGAGCATCCGTCAACTGCGGCGGCGTATTCGCGGTGTTCAGAACACCCGCCAGATTACGCGCGCGATGGAACTCGTGGCCTCGAGCCGCTTGCGGCGCGCGCAAGAGCGGGTGTTGGCCTCGCGGCCCTACGCGGAACGGATTCGCGCGGTCATCAGCAACCTCGCGGCGGTGAGCGGCGCGCAGGAACTGCATCCCTTGCTGCAGGTGCGCCCCGTTTCTCATGCCGCGCTGATCCTCTTCACTACCAGCCGCGGCTTATGCGGCAGCCTGAATTCCAACATGGTGCGGGCGGTGGTGCGCTTCATTCTCGATCGCGGCGTTTCCGTTGACATTATTGCTGTAGGCACCAAGGGTCCGGCACTGCTGCGTTCTGTCGGCCTCAGTGGTTCGGTTTCCGCCCAATACCAGGACCTGGGCAACTACCCGAACGTAGCGGACATCTTGCCGATTGCGCGCAGCACGGTAGACGGGTTCACCACGGCGGAATACGATGAAGTCTACGTTGGCTTTTCGCAGTTTGTAAACCTGATGCGGCAGGAGCCAACCCTGACCCGCATTCTTCCCATCGTTCCCGATGAGCTGGATCCTGCTGAGGTCAGCGCATTCCACCGGGTGGATTACATCTATGAGCCTGGCCCCGATGCCGTGCTTTCCAGCCTTTTGCCGCGGTTCATTGAGGCCCAGGTGTATCGGGCCTTGCTGGAGAGTATTGCCAGCGAGCACAGCGCCCGCATGATCGCGATGCGGAACGCCACGGAGAACGCGGAAGAAATCCTGCAGGACCTGACGCTCACCTACAACAAGGTACGCCAGACCGCGATCACGAACGAGGTCATAGAAATTGCGACGGCAGCGAAAGCCATTGCCGGAGCATAGCGTTGATTATAGTGGCAGCAGCGAGCCAGAGTTAGGAGCGAGCATCCATGGCAGTTGAAGCGGAAGCCCAGGTAAAGGGCCGCGTTGTTCAGGTACTTGGCCCGGTGGTTGACATTGAATTTCCCCAGGGCCACCTCCCCACCATCCACAACGCAATTGAACTACAGACGCCGGATGGCGAACGGCTCGTGCTTGAAGTCGAGCAGCACCTCGGCAATGACTGGGTGCGCTGTGTCGCTATGGGTCCCACTGAGGGCCTGCGCCGGGGTGTTGAAGTCGTCGATACAGGCAGCCCAATTCGCGTGCCGGTCGGTGAGTCAACGCTGGGACGTATTTTCAACGTCATCGGCGAGGTGGTAGACGGCGGCGAGCCGGTGGAGACCAGCGAGTCCTATCCTATTCACCGCAGTTCGCCCAGCCTGGAAGATCAGAGCATCGAGCTAGAGGTCTTTGAGACCGGTCTGAAGGTTGTGGACTTGGTGTGCCCCTTTAGGCGCGGCGGCAAGATCGCGGTCTTTGGCGGCGCGGGCGTCGGCAAGACCGTCATCATTATGGAATTGATCCGCAACGCCGCCGCCGAGCATCAAGGCTACTCCGTATTCTGTGGGGTCGGCGAGCGCACGCGCGAGGGCAACGACCTCTGGAACGAAATGCGCGAAGCCGGCGTGCTGGACAAGACCGTGATGGTCTTCGGCCAGATGAATGAGCCACCGGGCGCCCGCCTGCGCGTCGGCCTGACCGGTCTTACCGTTGCCGAGTATTTCCGTGATAGCCAGGGCTTGGACCTGTTGCTCTTCATCGACAATATCTTCCGCTTCACGCAGGCAGGTTCTGAGTTCTCCGCCATGCTGGGT
>VXOZ01000373.1 GCA_009839775.1 Chloroflexota bacterium
GGCCATGGCAGTGGGAGTTCCCCCGCGACCATGGGCCGCATCCGGCCTTCCAAACGGAATGGTGGTATTTCACGGGGAACCTGACGACAGCCGACGGTCGGCGCTTTGGCTACCAGTTCACTATCTTTCGCCGCGCCTTGACCCCGGAACAGCGTGACAGCCAGTCAGAGTGGTATGCAAATCAAATGTACCTGGCGCACTTTACGGTGAGTGACATTGCAGGAGGGACGTTTTATCAGGAAGAGCGCTTTAGCCGCGGCGCCGTAGACCTCGCCGGCGCGGAGGTGTCGCCGCGCTTCCGCGTTTGGATCGACGATTGGACGGTTTTCGCCGCAGATGAAGCTGTATCGCAAATGCTCATACACGCAAGGGCGGAAGACTTTGCCATTGATCTCGCGCTGACACCGGTCAAGACGCCTGCCCTCCACGGTGACAACGGGCTGAGCCAGAAGGGGCCTGAAGCCGGCAATGCCAGCTATTACTATTCGCTCTCACGCTTGGAAACGACGGGCACCATGGAAATCGGGGGCGAGGAGTTCAATGTGAGCGGCTTGAGCTGGATGGACCGTGAGTTTGGGACCAGTGCGCTCAGCACGGGCGCCGTAGGGTGGGACTGGTTTGCCATGCATCTCGACGACGGTCGTGACATCATGGTAGGCCAAATCCGGCGCCAAGACGGCAGCCTGGAGCCGTTATTCGGCGGACTGCTGGTCTCTCCGGACGGCACGACCCGCTACCTGGCAGCGGAAGATTTCACCATCACACCGCTTGGCAGTTGGCGAAGCAAAAACAGCGGCGCTACGTATCCCGCGGGATGGGAAATTGAACTGGCGTTAGATGGTGACTCGTTGCGCCTAGAATTGGAGCCGCTGCTCGCGGACCAAGAGGTCTTGGCGAATGTGATCTACTGGGAGGGCGCAGTGCGCGTTTCTGGAGACGCTGCAGGCTACGGTTACGCAGAGCTCACCGGTTACGCCCAGCCCTTGCGCGGTCTGATTTAGCGGGTGTCCGGCATCGGCTCGTCTTGCTCGTTAGCGTCCGCTTCGGCTTTGCCGCGGCGCTCTGCGAATTCGGCAAGACGCTGCTGGAGCGTGCGCTCGAAGCCCTCCCCACCCGGCTCGAAAAAGCGCTGGCTCTGCAGAGGGTCGGGCAGGTACTCTTCCTCCACCCAGTTCCCTGCAAATGAGTGCGGATACTTGTAGTCCCTGCCGTGCCCGAACGCCGCCATCAGCCCGGTTGGCGCATTCCGCAGATGGAGAGGTACGCTGAGATTGCCGGTTTCCTGGATCGCCTCGCGCGCCGCGGCGTAGGCCCGCAGCGCCGAATTGCTCTTGGGCGCCGTGGCGAGATAGAGCGTTGCCTGGGTGAGCGGAAAAATCCCCTCCGGCATGCCAATGAAGTGCACCGCCTGCTGGGCGGCCACGGCGACACCGAGCGCCTGCGGATCCGCAAGGCCAATGTCTTCTGAAGCAAGAATTACCATGCGGCGTACGACGAAGAGTGGGTCTTCTCCGCCCTCCAGCATGCGCGCAAGCCAGTACACGGCGGCGTCAGGATCACTGCCCCGCACGCTCTTGATGTATGCCGAGATGAGATCGTAATGGAAGTCCCCTTTCTTGTCGTGGGGGAGCACCCGCCGCTGGAGCGCCTGCGCGATACTGTCTCGTGTTACCAGACGCTTACCGGTGTCGTCCGGCTTGGCAAGCGTGACGGCGAGTTCCAGGGCGTTCAACGCCACACGGGCATCGCCGTTCGCCATGCTGACGAGATACGACAAGGCCTCCGGTTGCGTTGCCACCTGCTGCCGGCCTAACCCCCGCTCAGTGTCCGCCACACTCCGCTCCACCAGTGCCATGACCTCAGCATCGCTGAGCGGTTCGAGCTTATAGACACGGGTGCGCGAGAGCAGAGGAGCGTTCACCTCGAACGAAGGGTTTTCCGTCGTGGCCCCAATTAACGTGACAGTGCCGTCTTCTACGTAGGGCAAGATAGCGTCTTGCTGGCTCTTGGAGAAGCGATGAATCTCATCGATGAAGAGGATGGTGCGCTGGCCGGTCAGTTCGAGACGCGTCTGGGACTCTTCCACTACTTTGCGCAGATCGGCGACGCCGGCGCTTACGGCGCTGAGGCTCGCAATTTTGGCTTTGGCGGTGCGGCCGATGATGGCGGCCAGTGACGTCTTGCCCGATCCGGGCGGACCCCACAGAATCATCGAGGGGATACGGTCCACCGAGATTGCCTGGCGGAGCACACCTTTTACACCCAGGAGGTGGGCTTGCCCCACATACTCATCCAGCGTCACCGGCCGCATGCGCGTAGCCAGGGGCACGGCAGCGGCGGTTGAGCGTGTACGCGCAGAAGCCGGTTCTTTGCTGGAATTGGCATCAACAAAGAGCGAGGGGTGAGGATTCTCTTGAGGCGACCTTCGCTTCACTGCTTCTCGCGCCTTCCTCTACACATCGCGTTCTTGCACTGAGTGTGTGAGCGCGAATGGAAATTGGGAAGCGAGCGCGCACCTAGCCTACAAACCGCTTCAAGACCGTGCGCAGCGCATTCTCTTTCTCAGGGGGAATGTACAGCTTTTGCTTTAGGGGCCGTTCCCCCTTGCCTTCGAGAACGACCGTACCGCTCTCAATCTCATAGCGACGATAGTTTTCCCATTTATGGGACTGTCCGTTGCTGAGCGAATACCCCTCGGTCGTGAAGACGTAGGCCATGGGTACCATCGCCGCAATCAAGACAGCCAGCATGATCATCAACTCAGTCCCGGGCAGCATGAAAGAAAACTGGATGCCGGAAACGGGGATCTGGTTTACGAAGAGCAGCAAGAGGAGGGGGATAAGCGTGGGACGAAAGATGAGGACCTTTTCGCGAATGCCGAGGCGAATCTTGCCGATTGGTGTTCCCGGACGCTTCGGCGCGAAGGGCAGATAGATGCGCAGAAACAAGAGGGCCAACAAGAAACTGGCGAGAGACGTGCCGATGATTTGTGAGAGTGTCGTGCCTTGTTCAAACATCGTCTACTTCAAACGTGGCGTTTCTTTCGCAGCGGCAGCGCAGATGTGACCGGATCTCGACAACGCGAATCGCTTCTGCAGGGTGGGGCCGTGGGCTCATCAGCGCAAGACGAACGTCAGCACCACCAGTACAATCACCATGCCCAAGGAGAGCAGACCGATCCGCGCGAGATCGCTGCGCACGTGATCAAGCTCCTGGACCGGCAGTTCTACAAGCTGGGACCGCTTGCGACGCGTAGGCCAAGCTGTCCGCGCACCGGCGGGCGTCTCCGGGGACTGTGTGGAACCCAGCCGTCCACTCTGTGCATCCGTCGGCGCCTTGGAAGACAGCGCAGCAGACTCTGCGGGAATGGAAGAGGCCAACCCGCTGCTCGACGCCTCCTGACCGGCCTGGCCTGCCTGGGACTGGGCCGCGCTTGCCGCGCGCCGCTCTCTGCCTGTGTTGCGGCTCCTTGCCGGTCTGCGCCGCTGGCTGTTTGCTCTTCGTCTCTTTCGTGCCATGTTTTATTCAGATTCTCTCGTCGTATTCAATAGATTCCGTCATTCTGCGGTCGGCAGCAAGCGCAACAGAGTAAATCGAAGTGCTGCGCTTGGTGGTATCGCGGCATACTTTAATCAGCTTAGTCCTAGGGAGCCACACCTCGCTTGCAGCCGCCTATCCGGTGCGACCTAACCCAATTATACCGCGTTTAGCGAGTCGCGGCACCGCTGCGCCTGAGTGCGCACGTTCAGTGGAATGAATGCCTTACGCGCCTAAACTGTGGAATAGCGTCCGATAGTACTGCAGCACAGTCAGAGGATCGGAAGAAGCCTGGATCTCTGCGCAGAGCCAACCGGCGTAGCCGTCTTCGTTCAAGAGCCCGAACAACTCGCGATAGGGATAGTCGCTGTAGAGGCGGTTGATGTGAACGTGGCGTATCTCGTTGCGCACTAGGGCGTAGCTTGTAGCGATAGAGCCCGACTCCACGTCCTGTGGATTCGAATTCCAGCAGACGTATGCATTGGAATCAGCGGCGTTGTCCATAATCCGGCGGATGTTGTGCGGCTCGGCCGTGTCGCGCTCGA
>VXOZ01000439.1 GCA_009839775.1 Chloroflexota bacterium
GTCACGTATGGGTCGGGGTCCAAGCCGTTGAGCAACCACGTGTACAGTGCCATGTCGAAGTTATGGGTGCGCATGAAGTCATTGAGCAGCACAGAGGGCCCGCTGACCTGCACATCTATCTCGAAGCCGACTTGCCGCAACTGGACCGCAATCGTCTCCGCGATTTCGCTTTGACCTGGCAAATCTGTGGTGAGCAGCGTGAGGGAAAGTCGCGCATCTCCCTTCACACGTACGCCATCCAAACCCATTGTCCAGCCTGCCTGCTCTAGGAGCGCCCGGCTGCGAGCGGGATCATAGGCATAGCGACGCACGTCTGCAGTGTATGCCCAGGAGGTCGGCATTATCGGACCTTCCAGCGGGTCGGCCATGTCCCTTTGCGCCTCGTCGGCCAAGTCCTCGCGGTTGACGGCATGGGCGATTGCGCGTCGAATCGCACGGTCGAAGAAAGTCGAGCGGTGCAAATTGAAGTAGAGCACCGTATGGCCCGCCAATGGCGTGCTGTATACCTCTACGTCCGTAATCTCACGTACGCGGTCGATCTCCGATGACGGCAAGTAGCTTACGCCTTCCACCTCGCCGCGCTCCAGTGCCGTAATAATCGCTTTGGCGTTCGGGTAAAACTTGAATTTCAAATAGCGGATATGGGGAGTCCCGTCAAAGTAATCCTCGTTTGCCCGCAGCAAGACGAAGTTTTCAGCGACCTCTTCAATGCGGTACGGGCCTGTACCCACCGGTTCCAGGTTGAAGGGTGAAAAGATGATTTGATCGGCGCCTACCTCTCCTAAGCGATGCCGCGGCAGGATGCCAATTGTTACATATTCGAGCAGTGGAATGTACACATTATTCTGCAAGAATATACGTACGCTCCAATCGCCTTCACGCTCCGCCCGCACGTTGCTCCAAATAGGATCATTGCGCTCTGGACTCGTTAGCAAGCCATAGGTGAATAGGACATCGTCCACGGTAAGCGGTGTGCCGTCATGCCAATGTACATCTTGGCGGAGATGGAAAATATAGGAACGACTTTGCGGGTCAATCTCCCAGTCTGTTGCCAAATCCGGCACGATGGTCCCATCGGCTGAGAACCGGGTAAGGCCGTTGAATATCAGCGCCGAGATGGTGCGGGCCGTATCGTCCTGGGCAAGCATCGGCACAAGCGTCACAGGAGGGCCTATCGTGCCCTCGATGTACGTGCCGCCGTAATCGGGGACATCCACAACAGTGGCAGCGTAAGCAAAATACGCAAGCAGGGCTGCCGCCAGCAGCGAGCCAATCCCACCAACGATGACTGCCCCGGCAATGCGGGAGGAAGACGGCGACTGCGTCGGAGACGGCGACTGCGTCGGAGACGGCGACTGCGTCGGAGACGGCGACTGCGTCGGAGACGACGACTGCGTCGGAGATGGCGACTGCGTCGAAGACGACGACAACCGATCAGCCATGCTTCACACCTGGGGCGCTTTAGATGCGTACGAGGATAACGGATACGATGATGAAGAGGGCCGCTAACCCAATCGTGACATTGAAGAGTAACCGATCAACGCCGCGGCGAGTATTGTGGATGGTATCCGATCCGCCAAATGCCGATCCCAGCGCAGCCCCGCGCGCCTGCAAGAGCACCGCGGCAATCAGGGCGACGGACAGAATGATCTGGATTATCTGAAGATACTGTTGCACCGAGAAGCGCTCTCCTTCGTGAACTCTCGTTGCTCTCTGTGATGATCAAGTTTTCGGGCTCCGCAAACAGAATGCGACGCGCTGCCGCGCTCTCTTGTGTTCGGCCCGAGAATGTGACTCTCCGTAATGACACGTGATGAACGGCAAGCTGGCTTCATTATACCAACTTCCGCTTGGCGGCAATGAAATAGCTCGCACATTCTTTAGCAAATTGTATGGCGCGTGACGGGACGCTATGCTAGAACAGAACGCAGCGCAGAGCGCCTATTCCTTGATTTCCCAGTGGAAAACTTCACTGGGAACGCGGCGCACCCGGGTATGAAAGAGCCCCGCTCAATTCTAGATTAGGAGCCCGCATCATGTACGAGAAGATTAGCGGTTTTAGCGACGAAATCATCGATGACTTCACCGCGCAACTTGACGCCATGCAAGCACTCGGCATCAAATACGTCGAAGTACGCAACCTCGCCGTAAACGGCCAACCAAAAGCCGTAATTGTCGATCTCACCGCAGACGATCTGCGTGTGGCAAAACAAGAACTCGACAGCCGCGGCATGCACGTTTCTGCCATTGGCTCCCCGATAGGCAAGATTATGATCACCGATGACTTCGATTCACACCTGGAACGTTTCAAGGGAGCGCTGCGCGCCGCCGACATCCTCGAGACGTCCTACATCCGCATGTTTTCGTTCTTCATGCCGGAGGGCGAGGATCCGGCACAGCACCGGGATGAGGTGATGCGGCGGCTGAAAGCACTGTGCGATGCGGCGCGACACCATCGTTCCGACATTCTTCTCCTGCACGAAAACGAGAGCGACATCTATGGCGATACGCCCGCGCGCTGCCAGGACATCTTTGAGTCCGTCGGGGCGGAGAACCTCCGCCTCACCTTAGATCCGGCAAATTTCGTCGCCTGCGATGTGAAGCCGTTTACTGAGGCCTATCCCGCGCTAAAGCCGTGGCTTCACTACGTGCACGTCAAGGACAAGGAATCATCCGATGGCAAAGTCGTGGTCGCCGGTGAGGGACGCGCGGAGTGGCGGGAACTCCTCGGCGCGCTCAAGGCGGATGGGTATGCCGGCTTCTTCTCGCTGGAACCGCACTTGCAAGTCGCCGGGCGCTCGTTTGGCTACACCGGGCACGACCTTTTCGCCAAAGCGCACGCAGCGCTTATGAATCTGCTGACTGAGACGGGATGGCAAGCCGCGTCTCCTGCCAACGCTTCCTAGCTTTCCCGTGACCTGCGCACACATGCAACCAAAGCCAAGACGTTCATGCCGCCGCTAACCGCTTTACTCGCAAACCTTCTTGCAAAAGAGCGGCGTTGCTGGCGTTTGCATCAGACGTCGTCAGTGGATGGCAATTGAGCGCTCGCCTCGGCTTTCTTCCGGAAACGCGGGCGTTTGCCATGGCGCTCTGCGAGTTCTTGGTAGATGTCGTCCGGCGTGCAGCCGCTCTGTGCCAGCAGCACCAAACAATGGAACCACAGGTCGGCCACTTCCGCCGTAAGCTCGTTCGCTGCCTCGTTCTTGGCAGCCAGCACCACCTCGATGGCTTCTTCACCTACCTTGCGGGCCGTGCGATCCACACCGCCCTGCAGCAAGTGCGTGACGTACGACCCCTCCGGCAGCAACCGTTGCCGCTCGCGAATAGTCTCGAAGACCTCATCCAAGACCGTCGCCGCTGCCGCGGGCGACCTCTCTTCTGACATGATTATTCCTCGTCAAGCGTGCGATAGTAGCACGAAACGGCGCCGGTGTGGCACGTAGGGCCCGCAGGCTTGGCAAGAATTAAGAGCGAGTTCTCCTCGCAGTTGCGGTACACCCGCACCACGTTCAGGTAGTTGCCGCTCGTGGCGCCTTTGAGCCACGGCTCTTGGCGGCTCCGACTCCAGAACCACACCTGTCCCGTTTCCAGTGTCTTAGCCAGCATTTGCTTCGTCATGAAGCCCAGCATGAGCACCTGCTGGGTACTCACGTCCTGAACTATCGCAGGAACAAGCCCTTGCGCATCGAATTCCAGGCGCTCCAGAGCGGAATCCGTCGCGTTTGCATCCATGGAAACTGCTGCCTCGCTGGTGGTGTTCACTTGGCTCGGCCCCTTTTGGGAAACCTTTGCATAATTAGGTCCCGAGGTAAAGGCGTTTCGCCCTCTCACTGGGGAGAGGGTTGGGGTGAGGGGATTTCTTGCACTGCATACTAATCGCATTACATGTACAGTCAGTACCTGCCAGAACCAAAGCAGTCAAGAACTGACTGGTGTTCAAAGCACCTCACCAGAATTATACCGTAGCAGGACCAAGGGAGCGTGGGGAGGCTGGCGGGGCTAAGCCGGCGGATTAGTCAGGCTGAATTCCTCAATCTGCGCCGTTGCCCACTTGCCGCTATCGTAGGGCTGCAACGGAC
>VXOZ01000028.1 GCA_009839775.1 Chloroflexota bacterium
AGCGCACCGGGGCGTGCCTTGAACATGCGGGGATCGATTAGTCGCGGCGGTCCCTGTAATGGCGGTTTTTCGCGCGTGGCGGCATCGCCGTCTTCACGCAGTTGCGCTTGTTCGTTTGGGCTGCTGTCTATCCTGGCGGGGCCGCCGTCTTCATTGGTAGACGCCTGGAGCGGCTCGGCGTCAGACCGGGTCGCGGGATTGCCCTGCGTATCCGTACCGTCGCGCTCGTCTTCCGTAGACTCCGTCCGGTCGTCGCTGGCTGCCTCGATGTGCAACTCACCAAGCGCTTCAGCAGTTTCCTCTTCAGGAGCGTCTTCACCTACGTCGGGACGCTCGGCTTCCGGCCGGTCCAAGGCGCGCCGCGCGTCTTCCTCTATGAGGTCGTGCAATATGGGGAGCATCCGCCGCGCCAGCACGTCCAACATCTGCGGCAGGGAGTCCCGGCGCAGCGCGTCCCACACACCGGGCCACAGCACGGCAACGTACCGGTCTGCCGTACCGCCAATGTGCATGGGGCGTGTGCGGCCCGGCCACACCTCGTGCAGCCAGCGGTCGAGCAAGCCCTGCTGCACCTGTTCCCGCAGGGGCGTGCTGCGGCGCCGCGCCGCTGACCACTGCGGATTGTCAGCGTAGAGCGCCCGCAAGAAGCGCGCCGAGCCGGGGTGCCGCTCCAGGTGCATGCGATTGACCCGCAACTCATTCACCATACGCGCAAACGGCATCACGGCAGCGAAAGCCAGCGGGGCGATGCGTGAAAAGCTCTGCAGCGCCCGCTCGCCCATCACGCCGGTATGTTGCGCCTCTCCCATCTGCTGGCAGATAGCGCCAACCACGCTGGTACCGGCCCACGTGTTCAGCACACGCGCCGGATACGTCAGGGTATGCCCTCTGGCGATGTAGGCCCACTCACTGCCCGCGACGACGTTGAGGTGAGAATCGCGGAGAATAAGCCGCGCCAGCGCGACAACCTCACCGTGCGTGAAGTGCGTGTCGCGCACCCGCGCCTCGGCTTGCGCTGCTGCATTGGATGTGACGGTGGAAGCCATATCTACTCAGTTGTCACACTGTATTGCAACAGAAGAACTTCCAAAATTCGCCGAGCCGCAGGGCCGGCGGCGGAGAGCACGCCTTCCTGAAACCGCTCCACCAAGGTATCGGCATCATCGGCACCCTGCGCGACTGCCACGAGTTCCGCCGTACTCCAGTTGCCCGCCGCGGCGACGGCGGCAATCAACTCCGGCGAGACGGCATCTTGCCAGATCGCTTCCTGTTCCAGATCGGCGGGCACCGCGCCTGCCGCCCAGCGCCGGCATTGTCCGACAAAGTCAACGATTGCCCGGAGAGCCGGGTCCGGCAAACCGCGGCCAACACTGCGCAGAATGGCAAGTTCCTCGCCGGAGGAAGGATAGGTCAACTCAAGAATTGCCCCAAAGCGGTTCTCGACCCCTTCATTCAACGGTTTCACGCCCGGACCCTCCGGCTGCCCCGTAGCCACCAACCGGAAGCGCGGGTGCGCCGTCACCGTGCGCCCATCCGGCAGCGTCAGGCGCCGGCCCTTGTCAAAGAGACTGTTCAGCAAAGAGTGAACGTCCGAATAGGCCAGGTTGTAGTCGTTCACCAACACTAGGTAGCCCTTGATCACGGCTTCGAGAAAGGCCTGCACGGTCCACTGTGTTTCTCCCGTGCGCAGACGGCGACTCACAAGGAGATCGTGTTTGGAAGTTTCGCCTGTGAACGAGAGCTCTACGAGCGGCAATTGGCGCTGCCGCGCCAGCGTGCGCACCAATGCCGACTTGCCGCTGCCGGACGGACCCTTGAGGTAAACGGGACGGTCGAGCACGAGCGCCGCCTCGAGCAAACGCAGCGCCGACCAACTCGACCGGGTGAAACAGGGGAGCGCCACGTCACCGCCCGGTATGTTGCCGATGGGCCTGGGCACCGTGATGCCGTATTCAGCGCCCAATACCGCCTCGAACTCCTGCAAGCGATCAGGGTCGGAAATCTCAACTCCGTTTGGCTCCCACGCCCGCAGGCGGAGACCCAGTGCCATGGCATTGCCTGCCCACGTGTAGAGCGGTTCCTGCAGTTGGAGCCGTGTGCCGTCAGGCAGCGTGCATTGATAGCGGGCAAGCGCCGGCTGTCTGCCCGAAGCATCGCCGTCCAGCGGCTGATACACTTCGTTCTCGAGGCCGCCTGTTCCGTAGGCATCCTCTGCGTTCTGAGCCAAGGGCAGGTGCGCTTGGGTGACGCTCGCCAGCGCAACCACGCTTTCCTCCGGCACGGTGACTTCCGGCAGCAGCACACCGCTCACACGGCGGTGGGTTCGCGCGGGCCAGGTCACGCCGCGCAGCAGCTTTTCGACGAGCTCGCCAGCCTCTTGCCGCGCCTCCGGCGGCGCCAGCGTCAGGATGGCGTCCCTGGCAACAGACGCCAGAGAGAACCCTGTGAGGCTACACACACTAAGCCAATGCACCAGCGAACGGGTCGAAACCCGATCGCGCATGATGCCGCCGAGTTCCGCATGGCTCCGCAGCTCCGCCGCCGCCGTTGCCACCGCCGTGCACGCTTCCATAGGGGGCATGGCCTCGATGCGCTTGAGCACCGGCACGCGCTGCAACTCGTGATAGACCGCCTCCGCCTCTTCTGCCGGCGGCAGGAAGTCCATGGCCACGTTGCCCGTGCCGTGGCCGAAGCGCCGTTCCCACGTAACGCCAATCTCCAGCGTGCCGGTATAGTTCGGGTTGGCCGTGGCAATCACGCCGAATTGCGGGTGCACCGGTACCGTCACGTTGCCCCACTCGCTGCCCGAAAGCACCACCTGGCGCGCGTCCAACGCCTGCGTAAACACGCTCAACAGGTCCTGCGGAATGATATTCACCTCGTTGAGCAGCAGCTTCTTGCCGGTGAGCATGGCATCCACGGCTGGACCGAGCACGGTCGCGGTACTGTGCGCCTGGCTGCCGTCTGGCGTTACGACTTCCACTGACTGGTAGAAGTCGCTCAGCGCGGTATCACCGCTGAAGGTGATCTCTACGCACGGCTCGCCCGCCAAGAAGCAGAACGTCTTGGCCAGGGTCGTCTTGCCGCAGCCGGTAGGGCCGGTGAGCAGGATTGACGAATTCGCGGAGTCCGCGCGCAGTACGTGCGCCATCTGACTGAGCGTTGCCGCCATACGCGGCGTACAATGCTGAAAAACCTCGTGCTCCTGCGGAATAGCACTGGCAAAGCTCCGCGCGCCGTCCCAGCCATCGAATTGGCTCGCTATCTCGCTATGCGCCGTCTCTTCGCTGCGCTCTAAGTCAAGCGCGAGCGGCGGCTGGCGGCGGCGGTACGTAGCGCCGCCCAGAACGAATGCGTCTTCGTAGAGCAGCACACCGCCGCCAAGGTCGTGCAGCAGCCTGCCGGAGTCAGCCGGGTCGCGCCGCGCCGGACGCACCGCGGGCGCGACTCCCTCTTCGTCACGACTGCCCAAAAGCCCGCTCAGGATATTCCGCATGCGTCCGCGTCCCTCTCCCGCAATTTAATGTCCATGTGGCTCCATGATCTCGTCACCCGCCTTTGTTCTCCTACCTCGTTCGCTGGCTGGAGCGTCTCCCACTCGACGGCGTACGTATGCCGAGAGTGTGACCTTACCTCACATTATAGCGTCACTGCTGTGGCCCTCGTGTTAGTGGCTGTGGAGTCTCATAGGCATTGGCTGTCTGCGCCGAAACGTCGCGGCCAAGACCCCTTGGCCTTTAGCTACACCGCTCATCACCGCAGTGAGTATCCTGGCAAACGCTCGCTTTGGTATAATGACCACAGCCCATTTCCTGACCGCCCCCCTCCAGTAACGCTCACGAAGGGATCAACTCATGCAACTTGGCGCGCACGTGCGCACTGCAGGAGGCATCGCAACCTCTTTTGCGCGCGCGGCAGATCTGGGGTGCGAATGCATGCAGATCTTCAGTTCCAACCCGCGCGGCTGGCAGCGCGCGCTGCCCAAAGACGAGCATATAGCCGCCTTCACGGCCTGTGTGTTATAAAAAAGACCGAGCCCACGAGACCTAGAGGATTAGGGGTTGGCGGGGTGGT
>VXOZ01000302.1 GCA_009839775.1 Chloroflexota bacterium
GCGGGCCAACAACGCCATGTATCTCGGCGGCTCCGGTGTGAACCCCGATGGCGGTTGGGAGTTCCTGAAGCATACGTTTAGCGCCGACGTGGTTGACGCCGTTGCCGCCATGGGCGGCGGGCGCTACGTGGCCAACAAGAACGTCACGCCGGCTACGACCACCGACTACGAAGACGTCAACGTCTATCTCATGCAGGCTGCCAATAGCCGCATTACCCCCACGATCTTCAAGCAGGCCGAGTTCAACGCCGGTTGGCGGGAGACATGGGATGAGATGGTTGCCGGCACGCTGACGGTACCCGAGGGACTGGAGCGCACGCAGGGTCAGTTGGAGAACTGGCTGGCCGAGGGCGGCTGCATCCAGTAGTCACTCGTACTCTCGTACGATAGAAAGTAGAGCACCCCTCAGGGGTGCTCTACTGCTTTTATTGCGCCCAACAGCGAAACTTGTAGCAAGACTTGCTGCAAGTCTTGCTACAAGACTTGCAGTAATAGAGGTTGGCAATTCAGCGTTGCAATAGGCTGGCTGCCAGGCCTATTCACCCGCCCTGGGGTTAGATCCCATGGGGTTACTCTCACGTGACTTTATTCACAAGGTTCGCTATAATGCCCCAGTTGCCAGTGTGCTGGCATTGGTGTGTTGTGCCCATCTTTGGGCGAGCCCATGGATGCCGGCTTTGGCTCACGAAAAGTCCCAGCGAACGAGAAGTGCTGCGGTGAAGTACGCCTTTAGGAGGCGAGACAGGCAGTGATTCCGGCCCCACGAAAAGCCGTCCAAGAGATGTCGCCCTATGTGCCTGGGGAGCAGCCCCAGGGAACCGGGTGGACGAAGCTCAATACCAATGAGAACCCGTATACCTCACCCAAGGCAAAGGCGGCCTTGGAGGGACAGGCGAACCAGGCCCTTTCGCGTTATCCTGATCCCCTGGCGCGGGACTTGCGGCAGAAATTGTCTGAAATCTACGAACTCGACGTCGACTGGATCTATGTAGACAACGGCTCGGACCAGATTCTCAACCTTACGTTCCGCGCCTACGTTGACCGGGGACAAACGGTGGCCTACACGTTTCCCACGTACCCCTATTACGAAGTGTGGGCGCACATGCAGGATGCTGAGATACAGACTGTCGCGCCGGGCCCCGACTTTGCCGTGCCGATCGATGAATTAGCGGGATTGCAAGCAACGCTCACGGCGATCTCGAATCCAAATTCGCCGACCGGGACATTCACGCCGCCCGCTGAGATAGAGCGTTTGGCGCAGCAGTGTGAAGGCTTAGTGGTCGTGGACGAGGCGTATGTGGATTTCGCCTCTGCCTCTGTCTTGCCCCTGGTGCGGCAGTATGACAACATAATCGTGTCGCGGAGCATGTCCAAATCGTTCGGTCTCGCGGGAGTTCGAGTGGGGTATGCGTTCGGACGGCCGGAACTCCTAGAACCCATGTGGAAGCTGAGAGACTCGTATAGCGTCAGCCGGCCGAGCCAAGCGATCGCGCTCGCTACGCTGGATGACTACGCGTGGATGCGGAAAGTCTGTGCGGAGATTGGTGAGCGCCGCAAGCGAGTCGCGCGCAGGTTAGAGCGGGAGTTTCCCTGCATAGTCTACCCCTCTGACGCGAACTTTCTCTTCGTCGAGCCGACGCAGCATGCGGCGGCAGACGTTTTTGAAGCATTGAAAGAACAGCGGGTGCTGGTGCGCTACTTCCGGCAACACGGCTTGCAGCGCTACCTGCGCATTACGATTGGAACCGAGGAAGAAATGGAGTCCTTCTTCAGCGCCCTGCGTGTGGTGCAGGAGAACAGTGTCGTGCCAACAACGGGAGGTACACAGTAACGTGGAACTTGTTTGGTCAGTGCCGATAGCCTGTTTGATTTCGGTGATTTTTGCCATTTGGCTTGCATATGACGTGTTGCGGCGCGATCGCGGCACGGAGCAGATGCAGGAGATCGCGGGAATGATTTTCGAAGGCGCGACCGCCTTTTTGAATCGGCAGTACCGTACCATCGCCGTGCTGGCAATTGTGGCGGCAGTGGTGATTGGCGCCATCATTGGTTACTTTGCATCAGACACCGAGCTTGGCATCAAAACCGCAATTGCCTTCCTCGTTGGTGCCGTCTGCTCGGGCATCTCCGGCTTTGTTGGGATGAATATTGCTGTGCAATCCAACGGTCGCGCGGCAAATGCGGCGCGTTCGAGCCTGGAAGAGGCGCTGAAAGTGTCGCTGCGCGGCGGTGCCGTGTCCGGCTTCTTAGTGGTAGCGCTAAGTTTGATCGGTGTTGGCGCGATGCTCCTGATCTATGGCGGCAACAACCTCACGCCGGACAATTCGCTATCAGTTGTGAGCAGCATCGTTGGCTTTGGCTTTGGTGCGAGTTTTGTGGCTCTCTTCGCCCAACTTGGCGGCGGCATTTACACGAAGGCTGCTGACGTGGGCGCGGACTTGGTCGGCAAGGTCGAGCAGGGCATTCCTGAAGACGACCCGCG
Source organism: Chloroflexota bacterium (assembly GCA_009839775.1). Taxonomy (GTDB): domain Bacteria; phylum Chloroflexota; class UBA11872; order VXOZ01; family VXOZ01; genus VXOZ01. The sequence goes on from VXOZ01000302.1 coordinate 2,483, forward strand.
TAACGCGGCGGTAGTGGCAGACTTGGTGGGTGACAACGTCGGCGACTGCGCCGGCCGTGGCGCCGACCTCTTCGAATCCACCGCTGCAGAAAACATTGGGGCCATGATTCTCGGTGCGAGTCTCGCGGTGGCAACCAACAATCTGGCGTGGGTATTGTTCCCGTTGATCGTGCGTGGTTTTGGGCTGGTGGCCTCCATCGTCGGCGTCATGCTGGCGCGTGGGGCAAATCCCGATAATCCCATGTCGGCGCTCAATAAGGGCTATTACGTTATTACCGTCCTTTCCCTCATCTTCATGTTCGTGTCGGTCTACTACCTCTTGGAAGACCTTTGGTTCTTCTGGGCGGGCACGGTCGGCATTCTGACCAGTCTGGCTTTTGTGTACATAACCCAGTACTACACGTCCGGTAGCTGGCGTCCGGTCAAGGAAATCGCGGAAGCCTCCCGCACCGGCCCGGCGACGAACATCATCAGCGGCTTTTCCATCGGTCTGGAGACGACGGCAACCTCCGTTCTGGCAATCGCCGTGGCGTTGGGCCTTTCGTTCTGGTTCGGCACGTTGGCTGAGGTGGAAGGCGTCAGCGACGCGGTGAAGGGCATCTACGCGACGGCGGTGGCGACCATGGGCATGCTCATGAGCGCCGCATACGTGCTTTCGATGGATACGTTTGGACCGATTACGGACAACGCCGGCGGCATCACCGAGATGTCGGACGCGCCGGAAGAGGCCCGTGTGATTACGGACCAGCTCGACTCAGTCGGCAATACCACCAAGGCGCTCACCAAGGGCTATGCCATCGGCTCTGCCGGCCTGGCGGCCTTCTTGCTCTTCCAAGCGTTTCTCGATGAGGTGCGGCATAATTTGGGTCTGGCGCACGATGCGATTCAGGTTGACCTGGTAAAGGTGGAAGTCTTCATTGGCGGCTTCATTGGAGCCATGGTCGTCTTCCTCTTTAGTGCGCTGGCGATTCGTGCCGTGGGGCGCGCGGCGGGCGACATCATCGAGGAAGTACGGCGTCAGTTCGAAGAGAACCCCGGTATTTTGGAAGGCACCGTGCGGCCCGATTATGCGCGATGCGTTGACATAACGACACGCTCCGCGCTCCGTGAGATGATCCTACCCGGTCTGCTGGCGATTGCCGGTCCGATCATCGTGGGCATTGCTCTGCGCTGGGAAGCGGAAGCGGCCTTCCTCATGGTGGGAACGATGTCCGGCATTATTCTGGCAACAGTCCTCAATAACGGCGGAGGCGCATGGGACAATGCCAAAAAATTCATTGAGGCGGGCAACCTGAAAGATGCCGACGGAAACGTCATCGGCAAGAACTCTGTGGCCCACCATGCGGCCGTTGTCGGCGATACCGTGGGCGATCCGCTGAAAGATACTGCCGGTCCCTCGCTGCACGTGCTCATCAAGCTCTTTTCCACGATTACGCTCGTGCTGGCGCCGCTGTTCATCTAAAGGCGCTGGTCTCCGAGTAGCGTTGTCGACAATAGAATAGAGATAATGTAGGGGGGGGTTGGGGACCGCCCCACACATTTAATTTGTTTTAAGGGGACCGGCCAGCGGGCGGGCAA
>VXOZ01000230.1 GCA_009839775.1 Chloroflexota bacterium
GCTGCCAGAAGGCAAGGCCCCGCACGAAGTTCTCCGCGAGGGTAACGGCGCTTGGCAGGAGTGCATCGCCACTGCGGTGCCGTTAGTGGCTTACGCGTTTCGCATGATCGCGCGGCAACACGACCTCAGCAGCATGCAGGGCAAGCGCCGGGCCGTGGAGGCCCTGGCCCCGCTCATCACCGATATTGGCGATCCCGTGGCGCGCCAGCAATACCTCAAGCGCCTGGCGCAGGTACTCGATTTAGGCATTCAGAGCGAAGTGTTGATGAACCTCATGCACGCGCGGCGGCCGACGCGACGAACGGCGGCACCCATGCGCCAAAATGGCGGGGAGCAGCCTTCCGCAAACGGGCAAGAGCACGCGGTAGATGGGCTCGAACAGTATCTGTTGGGATTGCTCATTGTGCATCCCGAGGCGCGCGGACTTGCTGCAGAGGTGATAGACGCGGAGGATTTTCATCAACCGCTCTACCGGCAGGCGTATGAATACGTGCGAGCGGTTGAGGGAAACGGCGCTGCGTCGGTAGAGGAATCAGAAGAAGAAAGCGTGCATGCGCTCCTTGACCGGTTGCGCCGGGAGCGCAGCATAGAGCCGCCTATCGATGAAGAATATCTGCGGCCAACGGTAATAGCCGCCGCCTTGCGGCTCAAGCGGCGCAACGTGCAGGAAGAATACGAAGACCTGCAACTGCTCTTGGCAAGTGAACGTACTACGGATAACAAGCCGCTTGGCTCTCAGATCCGGCAGGAGATTCGGAGAATCGGCGAGCAATTGCGCCAAGTTAACCGTGCACTGAAGCAAACGAGCTTTATCCGAACGTCTTAGCTGTCACGTAATGGCTTTGGACGAGGGAAGTTTCAACCCCGCACACGCTGCACAGCATTGTCTGTGAAGGAGGAAAGATGGCTGCGAATACGACCGACACCGCTGTCAAGGACAAAGCCGTTGTACAGAACAAAACCGCGGTACAGGACAAAGGAGAAAAGGAAGCGCCTAAGGTTGCGGCGGCACAGCCTAACGCCACCGAAGCGACCGAGCTTGAAATCACCGAAGAAGACATCCGCAAACTCGTCAATCGCGGCAAGCGGCGCGGGCATCTGACGCAGGAAGAGTTGCTGGAAGCGTTTCCTGATATTGAGGCCGACAGCGAGGAAGCAGAAGAACTCTTCACGTTGTTTTCCGAACTCGGGCTAGAGGTGCTGCCGGCTAAGGAAGTTGACAGCCGCGACGACGAAGAAGAATCAGCCTCCCCCAGCATCCCTGAGATGGTGGCCTTGGAACGGGCCGCCCTCAAGTCGGCCAAAACCGAGGAGGAGCCCGGCACGCTCGATGACCCGGTGCGGACCTACCTGCGTGAAATCGGACGCGTGCCGCTGCTCACCGCCGCGCAGGAAGTCATGCTGGCCAAGCAGATGGAGCGGCGACCCCTCGCCGAAGAGAAACTCGAGAACCGCGACGGCATGAGTCTGGAGGAGATCCGGCGGCTTGAACGCGACATTGTTGTCGGTATCGAGGCGCGCAAACGCTTGACCGAGGCGAACCTGCGTCTCGTAGTGAGCATGGCGAAGAAGTACGTGGGCCGCGGCATGTCGCTGCTGGACCTGATCCAGGAAGGCAACATCGGCCTGATTCGCGCGGTGGAGAAGTTCGACTACCGCAAGGGCTTCAAGTTCAGCACCTACGCAACCTGGTGGATTCGGCAAGCCATCACCCGCTCCATTGCCGACCAAGCGCGCACCATCCGCATTCCCGTGCACATGGTGGAGACCATCAACAAGCTGGTGCGCATCTCCCGCCGCCTCGTCCAGGAGAAGGGACGCGAGCCGACCTCCCAGGAGATCGGCGGCGAAATGGGCATTCCGGAGACTAAGGTGCGCGAAATCATCAAGGTCTCACAGGAACCCGTGAGCTTGGAGACGCCCATCGGCGAGGAAGAAGACAGCCACTTGGGCGAATTCATCCCCGACGAAGCGACGATGTCTCCGGCCGATGCGGCATCCTACCAGATGTTGCGGGAACAGGTGGAGGCGGTGCTCAACTCGCTTTCCGATCGCGAGCGCAAGGTGCTGCGGCTGCGCTTCGGCCTGGAAGACGGCCGCACCCGCACGCTGGAAGAGGTGGGACGCGAGTTCAACGTCACCCGCGAGCGCATCCGCCAGATCGAGGCCAAAGCCCTGCGCAAACTGCGGCACCCGGCCCGCAGCCAGAAGCTCAAGGACTATCTGGACCTGTAGCGCGATTCCTCACCGGACCATGTATGCGGTCTTCAAGCTGTGTTCTTGCGCTGCTGCAGACCGTTGCGCAACTCTGACAAGGGCCGCAAGCTCGGTGGGACGGTGAAGATTGCCCCTCTCCCCCAGGAGAGGGAACATACGCGGAGGTTGGCTTATTCGCCAAGACCAGGGTGCACGGTGCTAGGATGCCGCGCGTACTTGGTCCCGCCAGTAGTTTAGGGTGTCCTCTAATGTCTGCTCCAGAGGAATCGCGGCGCGCCAGCCGGTTTGCTCTTGGAATGCGCGCGGGTCCGATTGCAGCACTGGCAGGTCGCCGGGCCGGAAGAGCGCCGGGTCGGTCTTCACCTCTATGTTTACGCGCGCCAGACGCAACAAGATTTGCAGCATCTCGTCAATCGACCGCGCCGTGCCGGAGCCGATGGTGTACACCGCGCCGGGTGTTCCCTTTTCCAGCGCGAGCCAGTAAGCGCGTGCCATATCGCGCACGTCAGTAAAATCGCGTTTCGCGCTCAGGTTGCCCACTTGCAACACCGGCGGGGCCAGTCCCGCCTCTATCTGTGCGATCTCCCGTGCAAAGCGGGCGACGACATAGTCTGGCGCTTGGCGCGGGCCAATGTGGTTGAACGGGCGCACCCGCACAATGGGCAGCCCGTGGCTCTGCCAATACTGCAACGCCAGCATGTCTTGCGCTATCTTGCTCACCGCGTAGGGATCGGCAGGACGCAAAGGCGTGGACTCGTTCACGGGTTGATCGTGCTCTTCCACCATGCCATAGACGTGGCTCGAACTCACCACGAGCAGCCGCGCCTCCGGTACGCGCTGCTGCATTGCCAGGATGACGTTCAGTTGCCCCAGAACATTGGTGGAAAGAGTCTCAGCGGGATTACTCCACGCGGTCGGCACGTGCGCCTGGGCCGCCAGATGGAAGATCCAATCGGGCGCAATGTCGGCAAGAGCGGTGCGCGTTGCAGCCTCGTCGGTGATGTCTGCCGCATAGAACTGAATGCGCTCAACAAGGTGCGCGAGATGGGGATACGGCCCCGGCGTATGCGCTAAGCCCCACACCTCAACTCCCTGCGCCACACACACATCCGCCAAGTGACTGCCCGCAAAGCCGGTAATGCCGGTGATGAGTACGCGCATGGAAAGGGGATTCTCGCATAGTGCGCGGCGGTGGGTTCTTGTGGCAATTATACGTGGCGCTGCTTGGGTGGGGCAACTGAGAGAATTGCGATTCTGTTGGCTAGATGCGCTACATCATCTCGCATATTACGGCGCCTTTCGCTATCGGCCTAGCAATGTGAACAGATCAACACCTTTGGCCCGCAGTTAATGGGTGCAGTCACTGGTGGCAGCCTGCGCAGGTCTGCTATGGAGCCCAAGACTGAATTGCAAATTTCCGCGCTGCGTGGTCTAGATTGTGGCAGACAATGTGGTACCCCATCCATCCGTCAGTGCGGCATCTGTGACTTCAGGGCGAATGTTCTCAAGCATTTCTCGATTAGCAGAATACCCTATCTCGCCTCTGTGCTGTAGTTGGCCGACGACTATTCCGGGATGAACTTCAATAGAATCTGCAAATCCTTTAATCCTCACTTTGGAGTAACGCGGCCTGGTTCGTCGTATGAATCCCTCTAATTCATCTTGTGGCACCAGCCAATTTGCTGCCAATGCATCTGCTGCTATTTCGTGCTTGGGCTTTTGTTGAACTGGCACGGAATTACTGCCGACTAAGTCCACATCGACTGCTGTAAGATGGTTCTTAATGCCGTCCCCTCGTTTGATGTGACCAAGTTCGTGCATAAGAG
>VXOZ01000241.1 GCA_009839775.1 Chloroflexota bacterium
GCACTATATGGAAGAAGCCGAAGTCTTGTGCCGGCGGGTTGCCATCATCGACCACGGCAAGATTCTCGCTCTCGGCACCCCGCGCGATTTGGTGGACGAATTCGTGCCGGAACGGGCAATAGAGATCGCGCTCGCGGATGGCTTGGACGCAAGCAGTTTGGAAGGACTGTCAGGCGCAACGCGCGTAGTCAAGAAGAATGGCTCCGCCGCCATCTATACGACGAACATCCGTGAGACCATGGCGTCTCTCTTGGAGGTGGCCGGCGAGTCTGCGTCGAGCCTGGATAGCCTACGCATTCAGCGCGGCACCTTGGAGGACGTGTTCCTCCATCTCACGGGAAGGACAATTCGCGAATGAAGGCCCTTTGGACACTCACGTATTACACCGGTCTGCAGTTCGCCCGTGACAAGGTAGCGCTCTTTTGGACGCTGATATTTCCCATCGTGCTGATGGTGATAATCGGCTCAGTTTTCGGCGAGTCGGATAGCGCCTCAATGCCGGTGGGGCTGGTAGTGCGAGATCAGGGGCCGGCCGGGCAGACAATAGCGCAGGTGCTTGAGGGAATCGAGCTCTTTGAGTTGACGACTGGATCAGAAGAAGCTGAACTAGCTGCGCTCGGCAGAGGCGATCGGCGCGCGGTCGTGATACTTCCCGCAGACCTTTCCGATGCTTGGCAGCGTCGCGAAGTTGCCACAATTGGCGTTCATCTGGATACAAGCCAGCAGCAGTCTGCCGGTACGGCATTGAGTATCGTGCAGCAGGTGATCGAGGGCGTGCAACGAGAGTTTACCCAGCAACCGAGTCTGGTGACCGTGGAAACGCACTCGGTGCAGGCGGAGCACTTTCGGCCCATCGACTACATCGCGCCGGGCATACTGGCGCTTTCCGTAGCCCAGCTTGGGCTCTTCGGCGCCACCACCCTGGTGGAGCAGCGGCAACAGCGACTGCTGCGGCGGCTACAGGCTACCCCGGTATCGCGTTGGATGGTCTTGCTGAGCAACATTATCGTCCGACTCGCCATCGCATTGGTGCAGACGGGTATTCTGCTGGGTGTCGCGCTGGGGCTTTTCCGCATTCAGGTCGTGGGGTCGTGGCCCGCAATCATCGGTATCGTTGTCTTTGGCACCCTGGCGTTCATTGCGCTCGGCTTTCTCTTAGGCGCGCTAGCGCCCAGTGCGGAAGCATTAATCGCCATCGTCCAGATGATCAACTTTCCCATGATGTTTCTCTCCGGCGCGCTCTTCCCGCTGGACTTCATGCCGGAAATCTTGCGTCCGGTCGCCGTGGTGCTCCCGCTTACGTATCTCGCTGACATTCTGCGGCAAGTCATGGTGGATGCCACACCGTACGCGACCGTGCTGCAAGGCATGGGTGTCTTGCTGCTGTTCATGGTGGCTTCGGCGCTGCTTTCGTGGCGTTTCTTCCGCTGGGAGTAGGTTGACTGCAGGCCGCGGTTGCCGCGCCACACGGTCAAGAATAAAGAAAGCGGAACGGTGGACTAATCCACCGTTCCACTCAATTTTGCGCGAAACTAGGCTACCGGCCTACTCGCCTTTGACGAGACCAATCAAGGTGCCGTCCGGATCGGCAAACAAAGCGAAAGTCACCATGTCGGGGACTACCGTTGGCGGCAAGATGGTTTTCCCACCCAATTGCTCCGCCTTGTCAAGGTAGGCTTGTAGGTCGTCAACCTCGATGTAGATTTTCAATCCGGTGCGATCATCCTCCTCTTCCACGCCGATGATGCCGCCGCCAATGCCGCGGTCACTCCCGGCATTCACCATCCCGTAATTCATCGGGTTGTCGGCGTCAATGGTCCAGTCGAAGAGTTCGCTGTAAAACTGTTGGGTCTTGGCGCTGTCGGAACCAACAATCTCAAAGTGCACGATCGGATTAGGCATGTGCGCTCATCTCCTTTTGTATGCAGAACAGGTATGCGCATTCGTGCGGACACCCGTTCTCTTGAGTGGTCGACAGGTCGTCAACGACACAACAAACAACGTCTGCCCGGCGCGATGTGCTTTAAGTTAACTCTAGCACAGGAGCGAGAGCCTGCGAGGGGTGAAAAGAGCATGGCTGGCGTGGTTGAAAATTGGTGTCAAGTCCTTGACATTGCGGGGAGTAGTGCTATACTCTCAATAGTGGCGAGGAAGGGATACTTTGTATCTCGAACTCGTTCATATGGGAAATGTCGGGTAGAAGACTGATGGAGGTCAGAATCATGGCAGCCAGCTTCAGTACGATTACGCGACGACAGGTGCTTGCAGCAACGGTAGGAGCGGCGAGCGCCTTGACGCTGGCAGCGTGCGGCGCAGTACCTGCAGCACCGCCCGCCGAGGCACCGGAAACTGAGGAGAAGGCAGCGGCGCCCCCGGAGACTGAGGTGAGGGAAATCACCGTCTCTAACTATCACAGCCCGGAAGATCCGCGCTGGACAGCCATCTCCGAGACATATCGCATCGGCGAGGAGGCGCTGGGGATCAAGATCAACACCACGCCGGAATACCGTGAGGTGAACACAAAGCGCGCCACCGAGTGGGCGGCGGGAACCACCACCGTTGACATTACGTACAACCAGCTCAACTGGTTTCTCCCCTGGGGCCTCAGCGGCATGCTTGTGGACCTCAACCCGTATTTCGCTAAAGGTCCACGCGAGAAGGCAGATTACTTTACCACAGATTTGGAAGCATGGGGTTGGGGAGGCAAGTTGTATGCACTGACGTTCCAATTCGGCGGTGAGTGCTTCATGTTCAACCGGCAACTCTTCGACAATGCTGGACTCAATTACCCCACCAAAGACTGGACCTACGATGACATGCTGGAGATGGGTCGCAAACTGACCAATCCGGATGAGAAGCGCTATGCTGTGCGGGTGGCGCAGAACCACATCTTCTACATGCATGGCACCTATGTCCTCAATTTCGGTGGGCCACTCCTGGATGAGAAAAAGGAAAAAGCCCTCTTCGGCGAAGATCCGGGCGCCATTGCAGGTACCCAGTACAATGTTGACCTGCACCTCAAGCATCAGTTCACACCGCCCGCTGAGCTGCGGGAGCAACTCCCGCAGGGTCAGAATTACCTGGAAGCAGGGTTTGTGGCCATGGAGAACAACGGCATCTTTCGCCACAACACGATCCGGAAGTTTCTGGGAGAGAACCTGGACTTTGCGCCACCGCCAAAGGGCGTCAACCAGCGGGCAGCCGTGCTCGGTAATGCGCATTCCATTCTGTCACTGTCCGAGGTCCAAGACCTGGCCTGGGACCTCCTGATGTGGCTGCACTCTGAACAGGGATTCCTGGAAACGCCGCAGTTCGGCGCCATCGCGTGGCCGCCGGTGATCACATATGCCAAGCATCCCAAGTGGTTGGAGCCGTTCGAGGGCACCCGGGTGCTCGACGCGGTAGACGTTTGGGAAAGCGGCGGCCATACGTCCGGCGTGCTGCCTGAGCGTGGCGAGGTACTCCAGGTCGCGAGAGCGGAAATGGGACGTATGATCAACGGCGAGACCACGGTGCCGGAAGGGCTGCGGACCATGGCAGACCAGATGAACTCGATCCTCGCGCAGCGCCCCCCTGAGTGGCGACAGTAGATCACTTGGCGGAGACGGTGCTCGGTTGCGGTTCGTTCCCAATCTAGCCTGGACATGAGTCATCGCGACTAGTAGTGCGACACGTTTGCGGTGATGGGTAGAAGCACCGGTAGCGTAGGTTTGTAACCTGCGCTGGCTTCCCGTATTGCCGTGCCATAACGAACCGCACGTACCCATCATTCCAATCTTGTTGGACTACTAGGATGAGTCGAACAGTTGTACATCACAGAGGAATGTGTGACAGCGAAGCTAATTAGTACACAGGCGCCTGCGCTTGCGGGCGACGCGAAGTCTGTGACTGCGCCGCTGAATGATCGTTGGGAGAAAGTAGGACGACGTGGTAGGGGCGGTTAGCGAACCGCCCCTACGCAGGACGAATAACCTCCATGGGGCAGTACGGCGGCAGGCTCCAGTTTCAAACCGACGCAAACCCACCCAAATC
>VXOZ01000466.1 GCA_009839775.1 Chloroflexota bacterium
AACTAGTGGTGTTAACATAATGATACAAATCTAAATTAATTTTAGGGCTGGACGAGAATGTGCAAGAGCCGCCCCTTCATGGGGGGGCTCTTTTGACGAACTGCATCTCTTAGTGGAGAAGCGCCGTATTCTCGCAGCTAGGTCTACCCTGCCGACTCTTCCGCCAAGATGCCTTCAAGTATCGGCTTGACGTTCTTCAAGCCATCGGCCGGGGCCACATTGCCGGAAATCATCTCGCCCCAAAGCGGCCGGACCGCTTCTTCGAGCATGCGCGGCCACGCCGAGGTAACGAGCACGGGGTCGCCGCCATTGCCGCCGAGCGGGAGCGAGTTGATGAAGGCATCCACGCGCACACCCGGTCGTTCTTCATACAGGTCGCGCAGGAACTTCTCGGCGCCCTCGAGCCGTGCCGGGATATTGCTGGTAAGCAACGCCCAGCGGTCCTCGGGGATATGGAACTTGACGAACTCCCAGGCCACATCAGTTGCCTTGGACTGTGTGCCGACACCATAACCCCAAATCTTGAACTCGGGCAGAGAGACCGCAGCCCGCGGGAAGGGCGTGAACGCCCAGTCGATGTCCGTCGTGTCGCGGTACCCGCCGAGCTGCCAAGAGCCCATCTTGATCACGCCGGTCTTGCCAAGCGTGAAATGGGTGAAGCCACGCTGCGGCTCGCCCAAATTCTCATTGGCCTGATCGCGCGAAGGCCAGGACCGATCCTGCAGTTGCAGCGCAATATAGGACTCGTACGCTTCGATCACTTCCGGTGAATCGCAGGTGATCGACTGGAAGTCATCCGAAATCCAGGCGCCCTCCCAGAGCATGGGGGTGTTGGGATAGTAGTTGATGCCGACGCGGTCCAGGCCGTACTGCGTGTACTGGCCGCCGGATTCCTTGGTGAGTTGCTGCATCGTGTCGCGGAACTCGTCCCACGTCCACGAGTCTGCCCAGTCTTCCGAAGGTTCGTCGACGCCGGCATCGGTAAACAGTTGCCGGTTATAGAGCAGCGCGATTGCCTCACCGTGATGGTACGTGGTCAGGCCGTAGACTTTGCCCTCGAATGAGGAGAACGTCGTGCGGCCGTCCCTGGCAAACTGCGTCATGTCGTAGTTGTCGCGCTTGATGAGGTCATCCAGCGGCTGGACGAGACCGTTGCGCACGTACAACGGCGGCGCAAGGCACATAAAGCAATCGACCAAGACACCGCCAGCCAACATGGTCGTCAACTCGATGCCCTGCCCTACCAAGCTGCCCGGGGCGACCACGAGCTCCACGGTTGCGCCCGGGTTGGCCTCGGCAAACGGATTGAGCATGACATCTTCCACGTTCCCCAGGTCTCGCTCCGAGAACCAAGAGTAGTAGCGGATGGTCACTTCCTCTGCCGCTGGCGCTTCTTCCGCCTGCTGCTCCTCCGCCATCTCTTCCTCGGCTTCACCAGCAGGCGCCATGGTGGCCGTGCCGCAAGCCGCCAGGATGGTTACGCCCAGCCCGCCAATGCCGACACTGGCCAGCAGGTTTCGACGCGTAAGTCCGCTTACAGACCGTTCTTCGAACTCAGAACTCATCTCAGTTGCCTCCTCTGGGAGCAAGCACCACCTGCTCCTTGGCTTTAGAGCCCCACTGTTGGCTCCAACTGAACACACTGTATTCCACAGATAGGATGAAGTCAAGCATTACGCTTTCGTCTCGTACATGGATGGCATGGAGCCACGAACCGTCATTGCTATGAAAATAGCCAGCGTAGAGTTCGTCATTCCGGCGAAAGCCGGAATCCATCTTCGCCCCGCCCCTGGACTCCGGCTTCCGCCGGAGTGACGATTAGGAAGTCGTTATTTTCATTCTCTTATGTGGCCGGCAGACGGCCATGGTGATTCCTGCGAAAAGCCTGTCCCGTACTTGATACGGGGGCCGGAATCCAGTGACTGCATGTTGTGCCAGAGTCTAAGAACAGATTGGACAAAAGCCAAAGTGAGTGGGGAATGGCACAAAAAGGAGGAGACGTGCTTTCCGATACTACGCAGGGTGGAGTCGTGCTTAATCTCAGTCCGCGCTCTCGGCTGACGCCACGTGCTCGTGCATCGCCACCATCAGACCGGCGAGAGAGACTATGTCGAGCACGTTGTGGTGAAACACCCCTTCAAGGCTGGAGAGGTCTCCGCTTTCCAGATAGTCGAAATACATACCCGGCACTGCGGCGGAGGGTACGTCGCCCTGCCGTTTGAAGTCGAGAATGTGCTCTTCCAGGGTCTGCAGGCGGCAGTTGGGGAGCCGCCGTTGCCAAAGGCGCCGCGCGCCGTATAGTAGGTCGCTATGCAGGACATCGCTCAGATCCATCTTGACGTTGTGGGCTTTCATGCGTGCACGCAAGAGCGGCAGGTCGAAGCTCACGCCGTTGAACGTCGTCATCGTCGGCCATTGGGGGAGGGTCTCCGCTACCGCCCGCAGCATGGCAGGCTCTTCGTCAGGACTGCGGATAAAGTGCTGCCGCACGACGAAGGCGTCATCCTCCAAGTAACCCAGTCCAACCAAGAAGACATACGTCCCCGGTCCGCCTAATCCGGTCGTCTCCGTATCCCAGAAGACCATCCGCCGCACGTCCGGCGGGCTGCTGTCTGCGGCCTCTCCGCTCGTTCTCTGGTTCTTGGGTGCGCCTTCTTTAGGCGACGTGCTCTCTCCACGACGAAAAGAGCGCGGCCTGCGCGCTCCCGCCGTACGCGCCACTTGGGTCGCGTCAACGTCCAACACCTGCCGCAGTGCATACTTGCCATGCCGGTATTCAGCCGGGTTGACCACGCTGCGAACTACGTGAACGCCAAGCGGAGTTTCGTGAGGTTGCCACATTTGATCTGGTCCCTTACTTTCAACTAGGGTGCGCGATTGGAGCCTTCACTCCTGCAACGTAGAACTGCCGCGGCAAGCATCCTGTCGCAGACAGACAGAAGGAAAGAGAGGAAGAACCGCTCCTACTCACGGTACGCATCTCCTCGGGGAAGTACGCGGATGATCAATAGAGTAGCGCTCACAGGATCTATTGTGAAGCGCACGCGCCATCTGCCAACCCGTAGCCGCCACTGGTCATCGTAGCCGCGCAAGCGTTTCACATCGCCTAGTCCTGTTCCTGCAAGCTCCTCCAATGCACGGACCACACGCTGAGATACTGATGCATCGAGTTTGCGTAGATCACGCCGCGCACGTTCCGACCAGACGATGCGCCAGTTCATGCCAGATCAAGTTCGCGCTTAAGTTCCTCATGACTGATCACGCGGCCCGCTTGTATGTCTGCCAACCCCTCACGGACAGCATCCGCCTCTGTTGGTGTCTCCGGTTCGTCGTCTGTTGCCGCTGCCATGAGTCGATGATACAAGGAGGCACTACCAGTGTGATGCAAGTACTCCAGAAATCGTTCAGCCGCGCGGAGTTCGCTGGCGGGCAAGGCATCTACCAAGCGATGCAGCCGCTCTTTTGCACGTGTGCTCATGCGCTTCTCTCCTACTGGGCACTCTGCGTCTACACCTCGATCACCACAGTTGACGCTTGCGGTTCCGGTATGGGTTCGCTGTCCTCCCGCATGCCTTCAAGGTGGAACGCGATCGCCTCATGTATGTTCTGCGTAACTTCCTCTTGTGTTTCGCCGGTAGCCACGCACCCGGGCAGGTCCGGCACGTACGCCGAGTAGCTTTGCGGAGTCTTTTCAATTACAACCGCGTACTTCATCACTCGCTTCGCCTATAGTGCGCCTAGCTACCGCAAAGGGTCAAACTACCTAAACTGCCTCGTGAGTCTTTCGATTGCCCTTGCCGATCACACGCAGGCGTCGCTGCTTAACTAAGGAGTCGATGGCGGCTATCACCGTGGGTGCGCCGTGGCGGCGAAACTTGCCACTGATTTTGCTGAGGGTGCGGGGGCGTGCGCAGTAGGCCCATATCTCTTCTGACAGCAACTCGTCCAAGGCTGGCAGCGGGTGGATGGGTACCACGAGGGTGTGGCCGGGATTGGCGTCGGCGTGCTCGCCG
>VXOZ01000125.1 GCA_009839775.1 Chloroflexota bacterium
TTGCTTGCCGGGGTCGCTGTAGCTGCCTAGCGGGTCGGACACAACGACCCTGGGCCGCTTGACAGCCGCTTGGATGGCTTTGCGCCTCACGACCGCCGCCGCCGGTTTTTTGCGGCTGGGTGTTAGGTGGATGCCGAGGATGAATCTCGTCTTCGAGTCCATCACGTTCCACAGCCAGAGCCGTTTCCCGCCTACCTTTAGTTGTATTTCGTCGGCAACCCAGCGGTCGCCGACCTTGGGCTTCTGTCGGTTCATGGCGGCGAACGCGGCGCGACCGTATTCCTGTACCCATCGGTAGACCGTCGCCTCGTCCGGTTCCTTTACTTTGAAAGTGCGTCCTATGTTTCGTGCTACATCGCGGTACGACAGACCATCAACATGGCCCTGTAACGCCATGCCCATGATTTGAGTCGTGTACTTGTTGCTCTCTGCGTAAACGTTCGGGTCGCGGAACTCCTTTAGGCACGTCTTGCATCGAAATCGTTGCTTGTCGCCGCTCATTCCAATCTTCACGACCTTGCCGCCGTCGTTGTTTGGGCACTCGACGGTGTACTTCTCGGCAGGTCGGATGAAGGTTGTCACTGGCTACCCCGACCGGCTTTGTGGTGGGTCAATGTTACCGATTCGCTGAGCATTACTGCCCCTCCTTTTAGGTTGAGATTGGGGGGCTTGCCAGCGAGTAGCCAGGCGGTATAGGCTTACCGCGCTGGCCATCGCTGGCTAGCGCCTCGCCCCCTTAGGATTGGTCTTCTCAGGGACGCATAATCCATAAGGGGGTGTTCTCGTTTGTCCTTCTCTTGTAATTCAGATTGTGTCGTCTCGTCAAGTGCGACGCGGCGTTTGTGCATCAGTCCTCATTGTGGTACCTTGCGGGCGAACCTTCACCACGTTCACCACTATGTTGCAGTTTGACCTAAAGGTGGCTTCGTGCCCTCTTGAGGACTGACTGCTACGGCTTTGTGGTGAAGGTTCGTCACCTTTCGCCTCAAGGGGGCAACCGTTGCAGGGCCATGTACTCGTTAGTATATTTGGCCGTAGCCAGCCCCCTATTTCCGTAGTAAGCTTACGGGCGAGGCCCGCTGGGTACTCTACGCGCGACCGACCCTACATTGGGCGGAGCGTCGCGCAAGGAGTGCTCGGCGGGTCTTTCATTTTCCCCACAGGAGGGCTACCCCCTTTGCGTCTCACAGTTGGTTTTTTACTCGCCTTGATAACTGTTCTGTCAATCACGAATTGCGGTGATACATCGGCCCCAGGTCATCCGGCGACATTCACACCGACTGTCCATGTCCCCGCTGTGTCTTCCGTCGTTGCTGTCGTGCCAACCATTACCCCGACCGCGACACAGGAGCCGACCGTAACCCCTACTGCGACGCCTGTCCCTACCGCAACCGAGACGCCCGTACCGACCGCCACCGCCACGCCGTCTCCTGTGCCGACTGCCACCGTGCCCTTGACCCCGATGCCGACCGCGACTTCATTGCCAACCCCTACCCCGACCCCGACCGCCACGCCCATTCCGACCGCGACTCATACGCCTGAGCCGACGCCGACCGCAACGGCCACTGTCTCTCCAACGCCAACTGCGACGGCTACAGCTACTCCGTCACCTACGCCGACCGAGACAGCTACGCCGACGCCGACCGCAACCCCTACTCCGTCGCCTACGCCGACCGTAACCCCTACCCCCTCTCTTACTCCGACACCGACGGCCACCTACACGCCATCGCCGACACCTACACCTACATACACGCCGACCCCCACACCGACTCAGATACCAGGGCGCTCAGACCTGTACCAAGATGTTGCCCTGCCCGAACACATGACGAATATCTGGTGGGAATGGCCCACCAGAAGGACTGGCTTTGACGAACTGGTCGTAGACTTCACCATTCATAACGATGTTGAGCTTGCGGAACGCCAGGGGTACTACCTGATGCTGGCCTTTGGCAGCATCTCGGATGCAGACTTCTATTTTGGCATCCAGACGAACGTGCACTCACCGATACCTCCGTACACGCGAGGCAAGGCCGTTATCTTCTCTCGATGGGACGAACGAGACCTGGGGCTTGCCAAGTGGGATGAAATGTACGGGTTCGCTCAGTCGTCAGGACATGAGGGCGACTTCATTGGGGTGCGTAGGCTGTACGACTGGGGCATTGGTGATTACCGTGCCCGGTTAGCCCCAGAGGGTCTTGCCGACGAGCACGGACGTTGGTTCAGCCTCTGGGTTACGGACCTCGCCACGGAAGTCACGACATGGGTTGGTTCATTGCGGTTCCCCTTGGTAGATAGGAACGCCCAGATCACAAAGTCGGTTTACTCGACAATGGAAATCTACGGCGCTGGTCCCGTTAGACCAATTGACCTCCCTGTGTGGCATGTCAGCATCGCGCCGCCGCGTGCAGACGGGGAGTTGTCTACGTGGGGAGTTACGAGTTACTCGGCCTTTACTGACGCGGTTCTGAACACCGAGATTTACTACGATGCTCGCGCGAATGTAGTGGGGATGACGGCTGGCGGACTCACGGAGCGCAAGAGCAAAGCAGGGGTGGTTAGGTTCAAGTGACGGACAAGGCGATTGAGTGGGTTGCCATCTGGCTCGGAACTGTTGGCGCGGTGTGTGCTGTGTCTTGGCGGCTCGGATGGAAACCTACTCCGTTGTTGGTCGTCGCGCTGGCGGTCGGCGTAGCGGTTGGGCTGGTACTGCTGTTCGGAGAGAGGCGAACTTGACGACGCTCCCCGCCGATGGTTGAATAGCGAGACACCACACAGGGAGACCGCGCTATGTCGGCAGAGGCGTTCGAGGCGGAGATTCAACGGCATATCCTCACGTTGGAAGCCGAATGCGACGAGGCGGCCCGACGAGTCGAGGAAGCCAAGGATGAGCTGCGGAGCAAAAAGGAACTGCTGTCAACTTGGATTGCTGCGCTGGAGGATTTTCAGCACAGAAACGGCTTGTCGGTCAAAGTTGACTATTCAAAGCTCAAGCCTCGCGAGCGGGTTGAGCTTTGGGCTGATAAGCATGACGGCACGGTCGTGATGAGAGACTTGGCAAACGCGCTAGTAGAGGCTGGCGCAATCAAGACCTACAAATCGGCTCTCTCCTCAATTCGCTGGTCGTTGTCGGGGCGCGACGACTACGAGCAGGTAGAGCATGGGGTGTACAAGCGGGTTGAGGGCACTAACTGAGGACATACCATGATTGACACACAAGCGTTGGGAGAGTTCTTCGTTACTCTTTCCTCAATAGGGATTGTGCTTGGGTTGGTGAATTTAGGGGCAGCTTTTTGTCTGCGTGTTCTGAGGATTGGGCCGTGCAACTATCTTCCCGCGTCTGCTGTTGGGCTAGGAGTTGTTGTCGTAGTGCGGATATTGTTGCCGCTTGCCTTGAGAGCTTGATGTCCTGCCAAACAACAATGCCTGCTGCCATGCAGTAGGCGACTGATACCACCAAAAACAATTGATAGTCAGACAGCTCCATGTCGCTCTCCTTATGCTTTCATGTTGCGGGACAGGACAACACACCGCAACTTTTACGTTCTCTGAGTGCACGACCCTAACCTCTCAGCCCTGTATATACGAAGCATGGCGTGATTCACGGGTCAGGTTCAAATACGGAAAATCGCAAGAATACCCTATGGCCGCCGTCGCAGTTGCTCGAAAGAATGAAGTTGTAATCAAGGGTTATGTCTTCGACTTTTGCACGAAAACCTAGTTCCACGTCCCTAGGGCTTCCGCTTCCATTCTGATATTGATGGCGCAGGTTCTCTATTCCATGACGTTGTGAAATCGCTAAGTCTAACCCCCGCGATATCGCGTCCCGAAGGAACTTGAGCACGTCCAGCACATTGCTCTTTCCGGCCGCATTCGGCCCAACGAGCACGGTCAGCGGCCCCAATTCTAGGTCAAGTTCACGGATGGAGCGATAGTTCTTCGCCCGGATGCGAGTGATACGAAGACCGCCATCGTCTATAGCATTGTCGTAGGT